>JALUWH010000190.1 GCA_027019685.1 Ghiorsea sp.
AGCTGCTAATGCTTTTTCTGCAGTTTTATAACGTTTAAAGTAGTGTTTAAGAATGGCGCAGCCGTAACGAATATTGGTGGCAACATCAAACAAGTTGTCACTTTCGTTGCCTAGTTCTTTTTTCCAAAATGGCATGACTTGCATAAGTCCTTGTGCCCCTACACTGCTCACTGCAAAAGGGTCAAATTGTGATTCAATTGTAATAAGTGCAAGGATTAAGTTGGGGTCTAGCTCATGACGTTGCGCATATACCCAAACCCAACGGGCAATAGCTTTTGCATTATGTTCATTTTTTTCATATTGCATGATTTCGGGGCTTACTTGTGCCACCCATGCATCCCGTTCAGGTTGATTGCTTAAAGGTTTTACTTTTTTATTCAGTAGTGTTTTTAATTCTTTACGTTCATCGGGGGTAACATCGAGTAAACCCACGTGATGCTCTAAAACACGCATGGTGGTTGTGCTTTGAGTGAGGCGTTGTTTCTCATCGGGTGTGCTTAATAACAGCAGTGGTAAAGTGACAATAAAGCCAAACCCCAAAATCACAACCAGACCGCCTTTATGTTTGGCGGTCATAAACTGTTTAAAGCTTTGGCTCAGTTGGTCTCCTGTTGCATGCTTTGCAGCATTTCTAATGCTTTTTGGCTTGCAGCATCGGGTGTAACTTCTTCTTTACCGCCCCAACGTGTTTTGATTTCCAAGGCATTATTATCCAAACCACGATCACCGACCACAATGCGTAGCGGAATACCTGTTAACTCTGCATCTTTGAATTTTACGCCAGGGCTTTCTTTGCGGTCATCCCAGACCACATCCACACCAGCATCAAGCAATTGGTTATAAATGTTTTCTGATGCAGCAAATGCAGTTTCAGATTTACCCAATGTAATCACAGAAACTTGGAAGGGTGCAATATTCACTGGCCACATAATACCATAATCATCATTGCACTGCTCAACTACAGCTGCCATTAGGCGTGATACGCCAATACCATAACAACCCATGGTGGCAACATCACGTTTACCTTGTTCATTTTGAAACAATACTTCCATGGGTTTAGCGTACACCGTACCCAATTCAAAAATGTGACCCACCTCAATACCACGTGACATTTCCATGTGTCCCTTGCCGCATTTGCCACAAGTATCTCCCACTTGGGTTTCGCGCAAGTCAGCAAAGGTTACACCTTGAATATCACGCGTAATATTTAGACCTGTGATGTGTGTATCTTTTTTGTTTGCACCAGCGACAAGCCCAACAGCATGTTGTAGTGATTGATCCATATATATGGGGCAGTCGAGTTGGATAGGTCCTGCAAAACCTGTTACAGTACCAATGGCTAAAAGTTGCTCCACTGATGCCAAAGTAACTTCATCGGCACCAATAGCCCGTGCTAATTTTATTTCTTGCACATTGTCATTGCCACGCACACAAGCAGCAATAATTTGCCCATCGTTTTCACCACCAATGGCAACATAAACAAGGGTTTTAAGTAAAGATGATGTTTCTACTTTCAAGAATGTAGCTACATCTTCCACAGCACTTTTATTGGGCGTGGAGACTTCAGCCAAGGCAGTATCTTGACCTGAATATTCAGGTGGTGTGGACAATGCTTTTTCAACATTGGCTGCATAATCACAGGCTGAACAGTGGGTAATTAAATCTTCGCCTGATTCTGCTAATACATGAAACTCATGGCT
>JALUWH010000191.1 GCA_027019685.1 Ghiorsea sp.
CCTTCAAAATTTTGATTATCTGACTATCACTATACCTAGATTTCTTCATCGTAAAATCTCCTGTTTATATTACTAGAAAATTCTACTTATAAACTCAAACATTTTTCGGGGGGATTACCCTTGGAGTGGTCACAGTTGCTGCCATTATCGGCGGGTATGTGGGTGACTTCATCATGCATTATCGACTTACGCCAAAACAGGTTAAAAAACTTATCGCCATAGTGTTGTTACTACTAGCAGCAAAAATGCTGTATAAATTATTAGGTTAGATTATCAATATATGCAAAAGAAAACACCGAGTTTATTTTATATGTCGTTGCGAAGTTGATGTATATTATCTTCCCAGTGTTGGCCATCAAAGGTGTTGATGGAGTAGCTGGGAGGATTATCCAAGCAGCGGACATTGATGCTAAACCCTTGGGGCCGTGAGCGCGGAACATAAAAGGATTTGATGCCGCAGATTTTACAAAAATGATGCTGGGCAATGCCTGTGCCAAAGGTGTATGTGCTAAGCTGCGGTTTGCCTTGAAGCAGAGTGAACGCTTCTTTATCCACAACATAGTGTAGATAGCCTGATTTGCTGCAAATGCTGCAATTGCATTGGGTTACAACCATTTTTTCAGGTGCTTCAATTTCAAAGCGTACAGCCCCACAATGGCAACCACCTTGATATTTCATGCATCCTCCTTGATGCGCCCATCCATCATGGCCTTGAATATAATGACTGGGTAGTTTCGGCAGGAAATTTGTTTAGCTTGGGTGTGGTTAGGTTTTGCCATGGTTAATAAAACTTAGGGGATACTTTGATAGCATAAGCTGTCATGATGCCCCATACGGCATTGAAAAAGATAACAAGCAGTGGTGTAAGCATGCCCAAATCCATGCCTACCATACCTTTACCCGCAACCTCGGGGAAAATATAGAATAGTTGTACTGCTGTTGGTGCGAGGCTAAGCAGTAAACCTTTGAGCAACCATCGCTCACTGAGAAAAGGAAGGATAAACAATATACCCCAAATGCCACCCCAAACAATGCGAGGATAAAGCCAAGCTGCGCTGAGCGCTGGCGCGATAGACACATCCAACATGGATGAAATTCCATATTTACCAAACAGCCATACCGTCAAACTATTCATCAAACCGCCAAAGCAACCTGCGGCGAACACAACCAACAATTTATTCATGAGCAACCCTCGCAAAATGTAAGGATAACATGTGTTTTGCTTTAGGTCTTATGTTTCTTGTAACCAAGCTATAGCTTCATCCAAGTTTTCAAAAAACTGTACCTCACCTGAAACAAACCAAGAACCAATTTTGGCAGTGGTTTTCTGCCATGTTTTATGTCCGTAGATAGCAATTTTTTTGAAGTCGTTGTTGTGGTTTAACCCCAGTTTAAAATCATCCCATGCTGCCCTTAGTTCCCAGCCTTGCATTTGGGATGCATCAATCAGCACTTTGGCGTTGGGTTCTTTTACTTCAGCAAGAGCTGCATCAATCATGGGTGTGATAATTTCATAGTCTTCGTGGGTAAGTTTACCCACAGCTTTAAGGGTGATGAAGATATGTTCATTTAAACGTTCAATACCAACAGATAAACCATGGCGTAGTGATGTATTCATTTCAACCTCCTGATGTTTGAAGTCATATAATTACACTAACATAAACCACAATTTAATCAAGGTTAAGTAGGTAGGCGTGACGACTTGGCATGGTTTTCGCTTACATCATGATTGAATATATATTTATAGAAGTTTTTTGGAGGTGAAAGCGTGGATATTGCAACGATAATTGGCATGGTGGTTGCCTTTGGTTTGGTATTGTTTGCCATTGGTGATGCTGTTGCAGGTTTTATTGATATTAACTCTATTGCCATTGTGATTGGGGGTACTTTTGGTGTATTGCTGGTGGCATATCCCATGGCCAACTGTATTGGTGTTGTCAAAATTATTCTTAAAACAATTTTAAATAAACCTGCTGATGGAGCATCCGTGGTGACTGAATTTGTAGAGCTGGCGCAGATTGTACGTAAAGATGGTATTTTAGCTTTGGAAAGTAAGGTGGGAGATATTGATCACCCATTTATGTCCAAAGGTTTGCAAATGGCCATTGATGGGCAAGAACCCACAGAAATTGAAGAGATTTTATATATGGAAATGGATAAGTTGGGTGAGCGGCATTTGCGCGGTGCTGATATGATGACGGCATTGGGTACCTTTGCTCCATCCATGGGTATGATTGGTACATTGGTGGGTTTGGTGCTTATGTTAGCCAATATGGAAGATCCTGCATCTATTGGACCTTCTATGGCTGTGGCATTGTTGACCACATTTTATGGTGCATTGATGGCAAATATTATCTTTTTACCTATGGCATCCAAGCTTAAAACGCGCAGTAAAGAAGAATTGTTGGTACATGAAATTATTTTGGCGGGCATTCAATCTTTGGTGGCAGGTGAAAACCCTAGGGTGATGGAGCAAAAATTACATGGCTTCTTAGCACCTAAAGACCGCGCATCAGCGTTTTGATTGATATTGCATAAATAACCATGGCTAAGCGACAAAAGAAACCTGACCCCGTCTTACCTGACTCAGACCCTGGTGCGGCACTCTTTTTAGAATTAATGATGCAGATGTTGGCATTTTTTATCTTGTTAACATCTATTGCTGTGATTGTAGATGAACGCAGGCTTGCCGCGATTGGTTCATTGGCGGGCACTTTTAGCCCATTGCCTAAAGGTGCAAATTTAACCGAAGGTAATGGTCCATCGATGCCAGCGCGAGATATTGTTGATGGCAACCGTGCACCGCGTCGAACCGCCAAAGAATTGACGGAGATGGCAAGGGAGTTGGGTTTGGGTGATGCCATTCATGTATTACCTCTAGACCAAGACAAGGTGCGTGTGCGTTTCCCAGAGACTATCGTGTTTGCGCCAGGTCAGGTTGGGATTAGTCCTGATATGTTTCCTTTGATGGACAAATTAGCCAAAGTATTTACACGCCCAGAAGTGATTGAAATTCGTATTGAAGGTCATACTGATGATACACCTGTACGAGGTGTATTGTATCCATCCAATTGGGAGCTTTCGGCTGCGCGTGCTATGAGTTTGTTTCATGCCTTTTCCGAGCGTGGTGTACCCAATGGGCGTATGATTGCGGCGGGTATGGGGGATAAACATCCGATTGCTGGTAACCCATCTATGAGCAGAAGGGTTGAAATAGAGCTTAAATTTAGACCTGTTACAGTGAATCCTGAAAGCCAAGTACAATCAGGAAAGCTTATTTCACCACAGCGACATGTGGTTGCACCACAAGGTAAGAGCTTTTAATCATGGCACGTAAAAAGAAACTTGAACCCGAGGTGCTGGCAGACCCAGAAGCGTGGATGACCACCTTTGCAGATTTAATCAGCTTGATGCTGACTTTCTTTATTTTGTTGGTGTCTATGTCCACTTTGGATAAAACAGGGCTACAAGATATTTCAACATATTTTGAGTCTGCTGTATCGGTTTTAAATGCAGGTGCAGGCACAGAAATCAACCTGATTCGCCCCTTAGAGTTGCAACGCATTGTGAGCCCACGTGAGTTGATGTTGGCGATGCGTCAAAATAGTAACGTTGTGTTGAAAAATAGCACATTGGAGCATCATGTGCGTGCGTTAATTGTGAAAAATCGTTTATACCTGCGCATGGATGACGCGGCGCTCTTTGAAGAAGGTTCGGCTCGTCTAAAAGCTGAGAATATTAAGGCACTTAGAAGGCTTGCTAAGATGTTAGCTATCTCTCCAGGTAGTATAAGCGTCAATGGGCATACCGATGATAGAATGGTGGCTGGTAGCCGTTATCCAGACCTTTGGAGCTTAAGCTTAGCCAGAGCGGCATCAGTCTTGCATATCTTAGAAGCAGAAGGTGTGAACCCGTCACGGTTATCGTTGGCAGGTTATGGGCCTTCAAGACCGATTTCAACTGACGCTACGATATTAGGAAGAAAACATAATCGGCGCGTTGATATTGTGGTGTATAAGTAACAAGCAAGGGGTTTGAGTCATGGCAGATGAAAAAAAAGATGAAGGTACAGAAAAGAAATCATCGGGTGGTTTATTGCCGATTATAAATCTTGTATTGTTAATTTTAGTATTGGCTGTGGGTGGTTTTATTGCATGGAAAATGATGGCAATGGAACAAGCACCAGCAACAACTGAGCAGGCAGCACCAGCACAAACAGAAGAAACGACAATACCAGAGCCAGAAGATGAAAACCCTGATGCACCACCAATCTTGGTGGATATTGCAGACATCACGATTAACTTGGCAGATACGGATGTAAGTCGTTTTTTAAGAGCGAAAATTAAGTTGGAAGTACGCAGCCCCGAGGCACAAGCCAAGGTTGAGCAGAACATGATTAAAATCAATGATATGGTGATTACTCTGCTTTCCAGTAAAACATTTGCTGAAATTCGCACACCTCAAGGCAAATATGATCTTAAAGAAGATTTGATTTATCGCATGAATCGCTTAGTGGGCGGCAAGCCGATTAAGAACTTATACTTTACGGATTTTGTATCGCAATGAGTGAAAAAACTGCTGATGCTGTGGGTGATAAAGAACCTATTTTAGCACCCGAGGAAATTGATGCACTGATGCAGGCAGTGGCACCGAGTGAGCAAGCGCATGCCTTGTTAGCAACGTTGCCACCCGTAGCACAACCTGAATCGGTAGAAGATTTTGATTTTGCATCGGTGGAATCGGATAATGGTCCTGAGCGTTACCCCCTATTTTTTAATTTACAGCAGCGTATGACAGAATCACTTAACGAACAATGGGATGAAACCTTTCAGCGTGATGTTGAGTTAAGCAGCGAAGGCATTGATGAGCGTCTGTATCAAGAGATTATTGAAGATAATAAAGAAACAAAACAAGTGTTTTTTGTGTATGAAGTAGATGGGTTTGGACGAATGATGGTAACCATAGAGCTGCCTTTGGTGATTGCATATATTGATGCCATGTTGGGTGGTATGGGGGAGTCCTTTGGTGACGATGCTAATGACCTCACTCCAGTGGAGCAGAGTTTAGCCCAGCGTATTGGTACAGGTTTAGAAAAACTGCTACTGCATATGTGGAAACCTGTTGCTGTCATGAAACATCATCTATCGAAGCTGGATACTGAGCCACAGTTTTTGGCTGTTGCCCCTGTGACTGATCCATGTTTTTCGGTGAAGTTTGGTGTTAAAGCATCGGATGATTTACAAGGTTTTGTACATTTACATTATCCACGTACTTTTTTAGAGCCTGTTTTAGAAAGTTTGCGCACATCCATATCTGATGACTTGGGTAATGATCCTGAATGGGAGCAGCAGTTACAAAAAAGTATAGAGCAGGTGCCATTAACGGTTCGTTTGGAACTTGGGCAATGCCAATTAAGCATCAAACAATTTTTGGGTTTACGCACAGGGGACTTTTTACCGCTACGAAAGAGTGCTAGTGACCCAGCTATGCTTTGGGTGAGTTCCACGCCTATGTTTGAAGCTATGCCAGGCAGCCAAGATGGGTTATTGGCTGCAGAGCTGACCAACCAGTTGGCACAAGATATATAAGCTTAGGTGGTAGAAGGAGATTATTATGCCAGAAGTTGAAGAAATACAAAACCCTGATGCCGCTACAACGGGAAGTGAGCAAAAGGTAAACCTTGAAGCCATTATGCATGTACCCTTAGATGTGAGTGTTGAGCTTGGGCGTATTCAATTGCCTTTGCATGTAGTGGCGCGATTGCATCGTGGTATGGTGTTGGACTTAAAAAAAGAAGCTAATGCCGAAGTAGATATTTTAGCCAACGGGCGTGTATTTGCGCGCGGTGAAGTGGTATCTGCAGATGGAAAAATTGGGGTGCGTGTGGTGGAAGTTGTGCCACAAGGCGACCGTATTCAGAGTTTATCTTAAATGATGACAGGAGAGACCAGCTTTGCTGCCATGATGGCACAATCTATTGGTTCGCTGGCATTGGTGTTGGCGATTTTTGCAGGGCTAGTATGGTTGATGCGTCGTTTCCAAGACAAAGTTGTTCCCGTGAAAGAAGGTAAGATGCAAGTGGTACAACGTTTGCATATTGATAGTAAAAATAGTGTGGTTGAAATCAAGCATGGTAAACAAAGTTACCTTTTAGGTGTAGGTGTAGGTGGCATAAGCAAAATTACAGACCTCAAGCTTGAGGAAGAAGCTGAAAATGATGCGTAATTCATTGCTGCTTCGTATTTTATTCTTAGCTGTGTTTTTACTGCCAAGCTTAGCCTCGGCAGCAGATGTACCCACCTTATCCATCAGCTTGGGTGAAACGGAAGATCCTGATTCATGGTTTACAGGTTTAAAAATTATTGCAGGGTTAACTGTACTTGCCCTTGCACCCTCGATTTTGGTGATGATGACATCATTCACTCGTATCTTGATAGTCTTTGCTTTTTTGCGACAGGCACTGGGCACACAACAAAGCCCACCCACGCAAATTTTGGTTGGTTTAGCTTTATTTATGACCATGTTTATCATGATGCCGGTGTGGAATCAGATTGATAGCACAGCACTAACACCTTATTTGAATGAAGACATCACCCAATCCCAAGCTATGGAAAAAGCGATTGACCCCTTACGTGCTTTTATGCTGCGCCAAACTCGAGAAGATGATTTAATCTTATTTATCAATGCGGGAAACATTGAAAAGCCTGCCACAGCAGAAGAAACACCCATGTATGTATTGATTCCAGCCTTTGTTATTAGCGAGCTACGCACAGCATTTGAAATTGGTTTCTTAATTTATATACCATTTGTGGTGTTGGATTTGGTGGTGGCTTCAGTATTGATGAGTATGGGGATGATGATGTTACCCCCCGTCATGATTTCACTGCCGCTTAAAATTATCTTGTTTGTGCTTGTTGATGGCTGGCATTTGATTACAGCATCATTATTGGCAAGTTTTAAGTAGCTTTTAAATCAATTGTTGGAGTGATGATGGTTTCTGCCTTTCAAGTCTTTCACAGGTTTAAAAGTAATATGCGACGTATGTCCCAAAGTTATTGGCTTTGATTTTGGATAGCGTGCTGTTGGTATAATTTAAGTATTCATATCTAAACAGCACGCTTGTTTTGGATGTAGATTTATGCTCCAGTTGTATAATACCACTGATTGCATTATCAAGTTTGGTCGTGTTTTGCCCTTGACCACCATATAATGTTGGAGAGACTTTATATCCCATTCCCAAACCTAGGTAGACAGGTTCATCCAGCACTCTAGTTGCAACAATAGTATTGATAGGGTTTTCAACTAAGTGCGCACCAGCTTGAGGAATGCCAATCCCTGTGTATTTAATTCCAGATTCAACTTTAATGCTATAACCATTGTCATAGGGTAATTGAAACTCATAACCTAACATTAAAGTGGTTCCAAAACCTATGCTATAAAGAGATGAACCATCACTGGAGACAAAAGCATCATCACCACCAGTTGTATACCCGAGCATAAAATAAAATGGTCTCTTTTTCGGGTTTGGTAATAAGCTTGCCTCATCCCCTTTTTTTCGCCACTTCCAATACAGTGGCTCCTTTTCATTGCCAAACATCAGGTCAGTAAATGTGACATCAATCGAATAATCGCCTTTATCCCATGTATACGTTTGGTTAGGTGTTGGTGTAGGCAGTGTAAATATTGCTCCAAATATTGGCCAAGCTGTGGATATCTCACTTAAAGCGGAGTATGTAAGTCCAAAGTTGAACCCAACTCTAGCAATATACTGCCCCCACTCTTTTTGTTTGGAAACAGGTGTGCCCCACTGTTGTTCAAAAGTTGAATATGGTGGTATTTTTGCTTTTGCATCTGTTATATATTCAGGGCTATTTTCCTTAATAGATGGGTATGTTTTCAATATTTCAGTTGGTGACATTGTAAAATCTGATTCGCTTTTTGGAATCTCAACGATTGGCTTTTTAGCAGCACAACTACACAGTAAAAATACTGTTAAAAATAAAATTGATTTTTTCACCCACTCCCCCTAACCACATTAATGTTTTCGAAACCTATCTATTTGTGATGCCGCTAACAATAAGCAATAAAAATACCTTGATTTACTGCGTGTTAAGCAACAACTGTTGTATAAGTTGATATAATTTTAGCTCTGATTCTTTGATGCCTTTACCAAAAGTTATAATGCCATCTTCATGCCCTTTCATCACAAATGCATTGTGCTTAAAAGGGTCGCGCGATTGATAAAGGTTTGCGATTTCATGCACCATGTCTGCGGTTCCGTATTCTGCTGTGGTGGCAAGTGTATGTGTATCTATCATCATCTGCCAAAGCGGCCTAGCATGGATATGAATCACAGCTTGAATATCAGGGTGAACTTCATAAATCATGGCATGACTTAAAGCTTCGCTACTGGGTTTAAATTCACCTTCTGAGAATACGGTAAAGGTGTCAAAATCATAATCTGTAATACGAATATATTCGGCAGGGTTCAGTTTGGATTGTTTACCAGTTTGCGTGGCTGTAATGGTAAAGCTACGTTCACCCTTGTTGCGAAAAGATAAGTTGCCATAACCAATGCCATCGGGTGTTTCGCCAATTAAGCCAAGTGAAAACAAGCGGGAACGCAGGGCCTCAAGCTCAGTATATTGAGCAAAGTCAGGTGTTTTTGAGTTGCGATGCTGCACATGATATTTGATAACGCCATCTATCATTTTTTCCCTTCTGTGTCATTCCCGCGAAGGCGGGAATCTATTCTGCTTGATATGGATACCCGCCTTCGCGGGTATGACGGTTTTGGTTGTTTGATCATTTCAACTTACCAATGGCACCTTTGTTGGGTGCAATGATACCAGCTTCGGTTATCAAACCTGTAATCAATCGGGCAGGTGTAACATCAAAGCCATAGTTGATAGCACGACTTCCTTCTGGGGTGATACATATGTTTTGAATATGACCGTTTTCATCTATGCCACGCATAACATGCACTTCATCTTCACTGCGTATTTCAATTTCAATATCAGATACGCCATCTTCACACGCAAAATCAAACGTGTTGACAGGAAGCGCGATATAAAAGGGCACGTTATTATCTTTGGCGGCTAGTGCTTTGAGGTAAGTACCGATTTTATTGGCCGCGTCACCATTGAGCGCCACTCTATCCGCGCCTGTAATCACCATATCGACTTTGCCCTGCTGCATGAGGTGTCCGCCTGTATTATCAGGGATAATGGTATGCTTGATACCTGCATCCAATAATTCCCAAGAGGTTAGACTTGCGCCTTGATTGCGTGGTCGGGTTTCATCCACCCAAACATGAATATCCATGCCCCGCTTTTGTGCTTCATAGATGGGCGCAAGGGCAGAGCCGCTATCCAAGATTGCCAGCCAGCCTGCATTGCAATGGGTTAAGATATTAAACTGGTTTATCTTTTTCTTTGCCATGATATTTTCAATGATATCACAACCGATTTCACCAATCTTTTGCGTTCGCAGCACATCTTCATCGGCAATAGCAATGGCCTCGGCTTTACAGTTTTTCACCACATCATCACTTTGGGCAACGGTGTTTAACATTCTGTCCACTGCCCACATCAGGTTGACCGCAGTAGGGCGAGATGTGCGAATGTTCATGGCGGCTTGTTTGATTTGACCTTTGTCACCCTCAAACTCACGCGCCGCCAAATACACGCCAAAAGCAGCTACGTTGCCAATCACGCCCGCGCCACGCACCGTCATATCCTTGATGGCTTTACAAGCATCATTGGCTGTTTTTAATATACGGGTTTTCTTTTCAAAAGGTAAAAACCGTTGGTCAATAACTTCCAAGTCGCCATCATCATTCAGCCACAGTGCCTTATATTGTCCGTACATATCAATTCCTTTTTATTTCTTAGGCTTCGTCTTCGCCAATCACTTCTTCTTCAGTTTTACCCGCTTCAATCCAATCTTGAATGTGTGGATGATTAAGTATGTTGGTTACATATGTTTGGG
>JALUWH010000192.1 GCA_027019685.1 Ghiorsea sp.
GGACACATATAAAAGCAAGATAAGCAACGCAATAATAATGGGTTGCATACGTTTCATTTCTTGCGGCATATACACGCCAAACACACCTTCAATCACAGGGCGACCCGAAATAAAAAACTTTTCTCCGCCACCGCGTGCTTCAAGTTCATCCACTTTGTTTTTGACCAAATCATAAATTTCAGCATAGGTTTCCCGCGCATTAGGCTGGGGACGCACGGCTAAAATCGTGCCAACGCCATCAGCAGAGACAATCACATCCTCATAAATACCAAATGCATGCATACGCTGCTTCAAATGCTCAATTTCTTCTTTGGTTTTGGGAACACCATCCATAAAGGGCTCTACATCCAAACCAGAAGCCGAGCCTTGGATATCTTTAATCGTGGCCAGTGATAATAAATCATTCAATGAAAGCGTGCGCAATAAAGGCTGCTCACCCATCCAATCAGTCAACTCTTGCACCAAAGACAAGGTATGTTTGTTATATATACCATCTTTTTCATTGAGTATGCCAACAATCACCAAGTCACTGCTGCCAAAAGTATCATCCAATACTTGTTTGTTGATGTATGCATCGCTGTGTTTGGGTAGCATGGCATCGACATCCGTTTCAATATGGATAGAACGCATGCCATTCAATGCTAGTGCTGTAAACACAAACAGTATTAGCAGCACAGACTTCGGATGTTCGAGTATCCAAGTAAATAATTTATTCATAATTTTATCCCTTATTTGCCGCGATAGCCGCGTTTAATCATGCGTTCTGTGAACATACGGTCAGAAAGGCCCGTGTTGTATTGGTGATTAGAGAATGTAAGTTCTGTTTTATGGTGGGTTTGCACATTGCTCATCACACCACCTGTAACAGTCCAAATTCCATCAACTTGCTTAATTCCTGTAGAAACCAAGTGTTTGAGTTCCCTATCTTTCCTATCCCAAAAATCCACTTTAATATACATATCAATATCTTTACGTACATGATAACGCACTTTGGAATAACCTAAATCCTTTTTCAGGTCTTTGGTTTTCGGCTCAGCATCAACCACCCAAACATCAAAGCCATCCAGTTTATCAGAACCAACCAATGTCCAATGATAATCACCCAACTCAGGCGTGGATTTAATATCTTCGAAGGTAAAGTCTGTACCCATAAAGTAGTCACCACGATCAGAAGAAGAAATACGGCGAACCTTCTTCAACGCAGGTAAATACAACCACTGGTCATCATCCCTTGCTTCATCAGCATAATCCCAAGTCAACATAGCTGTATCACGCACATTGGCAGGTGCTAAGAAATAAGATACTGATTTACTATCCAAACCATAATCCTTACTAAACGAAATCATCTCTCGCTCACGCACATTACCCCGCTTATCAATCAGGCGCTGTGTAGTTTTCTTAATCAAATCATCCCCATCATCGCGTGCTTCAACCAGCTTCATCACTTCTAAACCCGTTGTTGGCTCACTGGCATAAAGCGGCGATGACATCATCGTCAACACAGCCAAAGCCGATAAAATTATTTTAATACTCATACATCACTCCTTTGATGAAACACTTTATATGCTAGAAATAGAATAACAGACCATACTGTTGTACGCACCAACATCGCACCCACAGTGCGAGACTCATACGGTATATCAACAATAAAAACACTCAGCCCTAATGCTAAAAATACTGCGACAA
>JALUWH010000193.1 GCA_027019685.1 Ghiorsea sp.
AATCGATTCAATGGCGCGATGCGCTTTAAGCATGATGGTGCCACCTGGCGTTTCATAACAGCCACGTGATTTCATGCCCACATAACGATTTTCCACAATATCAATGCGTCCAATACCATGTTTACCACCCAAGCGATTTAGCTCACGCAACACTTCAGCAGGGGTCATACTTTTGCCATTGATGGCAACAATATCCCCGCCTTTGTAGGTGAGTTCAATTTCTTCAGGAGTATCAGGCGCATTTTCAGGGGAAACTGACCAACGCCACATGTCTTCACCCGGTGCTACCCATGGGTCTTCCAAATCATAGCCTTCGTAAGAAATGTGCAATAAATTGGCATCCATAGAATAAGGTGACTTGGAATTCTCACGTTTGCGCTCAATTTCAATACCGTGTTTAGCTGCATACGCCAACATTTGCTCACGTGAAATCAAATTCCATTCACGCCATGGTGCAATCACTTTTACATCGGGTTTAAGCGCATAAAAACCAAGCTCAAAACGTACTTGGTCGTTGCCTTTACCCGTTGCACCATGCGATACCGCATCTGCACCTTCAATATTAGCAATTTCAATCATACGTTTAGAAATCAATGGGCGGGCAATAGATGTGCCCAACAAGTATTCGCCTTCGTAAATGGCATTGGCACGAAACATAGGGAATACAAAATCACGCACATATTCTTCGGTTAAATCATCAATATAAATCGCAGATGCGCCACAAGCTTCAGCTTTAGAACGTGCCTCTTCCACTTCTTCGCCCTGACCAATATCAGCAGTAAATGTCACCACTTCACATTGATAAGTGTCTTGCAACCACTTGAGGATAATCGAGGTGTCCAAACCACCAGAATAGGCTAATACGACTTTGTTGACCGACATAAAAGAACTCCAATCTTATAAACTAACTTTTTAAACGCGGCGCAAGCCTATCGTTTTTTTGTAACAGGGCTATGAATATCCAAAATCTTATGCGCTTCGGCACAATCGGCTTGAATTTGTGAGGCTAAATCATCAGCAGAAACAAAGGCTCTATCCTCACGAATCCGTTTGACAAAATGTACTTTAAGGCGTTTGCCATATAAGTCTTCTTGGGTGTCCAGCAAGTGTGTTTCTAGCAACAATGTACGCCCGTTAAATGTAGGGCGGTAACCCAAGTACGCCGCAGACTTCACTTTCTTACCATCATATTCCGACCACGCCGCATAAATACCCACGGGTGGATGTGTTAAATCTTTGACTTGAATATTGGCAGTAGGAAAGCCCATCTTACGCCCACGTTTTTCACCATGCCCAACCCGCCCCGAAATCGAATAACAACGACCTAATAAATCATTGGCTAAATCAAAATCTGCCGCTTCAATGGCAGAGCGAATACGACTGGACGACACTACCGCACCATCCATAGCAAATGCTGACGCTTCACTTACTGTAAAACCATGCACATCACCAAGTTCCCGCATCATATCCGCCTGCCCTTGCCTATCTCTACCAAAAGCAAAATCATAACCAACATGAATGTGCTTAAAACCCAAGCTATTATAAATATGTCGCATAAAATCTTGGGCAGACATGGATGCCAAAGCTTGATTAAAATGAAGTAAAAGAACGGCATCCACACCTGCACTTTTTAAATCTTCCAAACGCTCATGCAAATGCGATAAACGCCGTGGAGCTTCTTC
>JALUWH010000194.1 GCA_027019685.1 Ghiorsea sp.
ACCATCCATGGTGGGTCTTTTCTTCTTAGCCGAGCCCATTATCCGCACCTTATTCGAGCATGGTAAATTCACCTCGCTTGATGCCAGCAATACATCCTATGCCTTACAAGCTTATACTGTCGGTTTATTAATGTTTTGCTGGGCGCGAGTGTTATCCACAGCATGTTTCGCCAATAAAGATGCCAAAGCACCCATGAAATATGCATTTTACACGGTCATCATCAATATCATACTCGCTGTGCTTTTGATGCAGCCTTTGGGTTATGTAGGGCTAGCCTTAGCATCTGCCCTAGCCTCTTTCTTTAATGTAGGCCTATTGTGGCTACACTTACATCGAACACATGGTGCAATCTTTAATCTTTCAAGCTGGAAACGCATGGGCTCTGCAGCCCTAGCCTGTACACCCATGGCAGCATGGCTTTATTACGCACCACACTATTGGGTGTTTCCCAGCGATAAACTCATGCAATTTGTTTGGTTAACCGTTTTAGTGTTGGGCAGCATGATAACCTTTTTCACCGCAGCATGGGCACTTGGCGAACGTAAACTACTCAAGCGCACATAACTCTGTCATCCGACCGCAGTGGAGGAATCTTAAGACCTCTCGACTACGCTCGAGGTGACAGTCCCCCCCTTTGTTCATCTGCACTGAAATCTTTTTTGCAACAAAGAACAATCGTCATGCTATACCTAGTGGAAATCAAACGTGCATAACCCTGTCATTCCGACCGCAGTGGAGGAATCTTAAGATCTCTCGACTACGCTCGAGGTGATAGCCCCCCCCTTTGTTAATCTGCGCCAAAGTGTCTTGTAAAAAAGGATAAGCGCAGTAACACGCGCCCTTTTTTACAAGTAAACGAAGGGGGAAAGCAGATTATAAAGGGCAATTTCTTTGCTTCGTTTCTTTGTTGGCAAAGAAATGAAGAAGCTCCTTCAACGCAAAGTATCTTTTGGACATTTCCTATTTTCATGTAAGCTTGAACCTTGATTGAGGGGGCAAACCATGCAACGTGAAATCTTTGTTTATGATATTGAAACCGTACCTGATGCCGATGCAACACGCCGACTGCTTGGTAAGCAAGACATGGACGACTTTGAAGCCCGCGATGCCCTATCTACCTATTTCTTAGAAAAAACCGATGGTAAAAATGATTTTCCTCGTCAGCCCTTTCATCAAGTCGTTGCCATCAGTTATGTCCATTTAACCCGCGAAATCGGTGAAGAAGGCAGCGAGCTTGCCATCAAACGCATTGCCACAGGTGGCACAGCCGAATCCAGCGAAGAGGAAATGTTACAAGGCTTTTTCAACATCATCGAATCCCGCGCACCGCAATTGGTCAGCTTTAATGGCAGAGGCTTTGATATGCCCGTGCTCAAATATCGGACTATGGTGCATGGTTTATCTTGCCCAAGATGGTTTAAAGAAGGTGATAAATGGAACAACTACGAATCCCGCTATTCCCACAACTATCATTTGGACTTACTCGAAGTGCTGTCTGATTTTGGCGCATCCGCCCGCTGCTCCATGCATGAGGTGGCAACTGCTTTTGGTATTCCTGGCAAATTAGACACAGCAGGTGATGATGTGCGTGGCATGTTTGAAGGCGGAGAAATTGATGCTATTCGCAATTATTGTGAAACCGATGTTTGCACCACGGCTTTAATCATGT
>JALUWH010000195.1 GCA_027019685.1 Ghiorsea sp.
ATACTGGCTTCGGTATGCCCTGCGCGAACCAAAACCCCACCTTCCTGACCTTTGAGCGGAAATATATGCCCAGGTGTATGGATATCTTCAGCTACCACATCATCTTTAATGGCTGTACGAATGGTGTGCGCCCTATCAAATGCAGAAATACCTGTGGTTACCCCCTCTGCGGCTTCAATCGACACGGTAAAGTTGGTTTTAAACTTGGAGTTAATGTTTTGCGTCATTAAAGGTAAACCAAGCCTATCCACCTGTTCTTCTTCAAGGGTTAAACAAATCAAACCACGCCCATGGGTTGCCATAAAGTTCACCGCTTCAGGCGTAACCCATTCAGCCGCCATCACCAAATCACCTTCATTTTCACGGTCTTCATCATCGGCAAGGATAATCATGCGCCCAGCGCGCAGCTCTTCAATCAATTCTTCGCAAGGGTCGAGACTCATGTCTCCTCCTGTGTATTGGCACTGCTTTGGCAGCTTAAAATCCGTTCAACATACCGACCCAAAAGGTCAGTTTCAAGGTTCACTCTATCACCTTTTTGCAAAAGATGCAGGTTGGTATGCTCTAAAGTATGTGGAATCAAATTCACACTAAAACATGTGTTCGCCACTGTATTCACAGTTAAGCTCACACCATTCAGTGTTACAGAGCCTTTGACCACCACATATTGTTTAAGCTTTTCAGGCACTTCAAATGTAATTTGTTTATGCTCACCCACATCTTTTATAGCAACAACACGTGCCACATCATCAATATGACCGCTCACCATATGTCCGCCCAAAGCATCACCCATACGCAATGCAGGCTCTAAGTTTACCTTATCACCTGTTTGCACCTCAGAGAAGCGCGTAAGCTTGATGGTTTCTGGTGATAGCGTTGCCGCCCATAGGCTTTGTTTTGCATCAGGAAAATCCGTAATGGTTAAACAACAACCATCCACTGCTACCGAATCACCCAACTGCCAAGCCGACATATCCAACTTGGTTGCAAACACAAACAATGATTGACTGGTTTGATGCTCTAGCGAATCAATGCGCCCCACATCTTGAACAATACCTGTAAACACGTTTATTTGGTGTGATACTTCACAGACTCTTCACGAACTGCTTTAAAGAATTCAATCGCATGTTCTGGTGGCACATCAGGTGTAATACCATGTCCAAGGTTGAACACATGCCCATTACCATGACCAAATTTTGCTAGAATATCTTTGACTTCGGCACGGATTTTTTCAGGGTTTGCATACAACATCGTAGGATCCATATTGCCTTGCAGAGCAACCTTATCACCCACACGACGGCGTGCTTCATCAATATCAATAGACCAATCCAAGCCAATCACATCACAACCTGTATCAGCCATAGCTTCAAGCCAGCCCATGCCACCTTTAGAATAAAGAATAACTGGCACTTTGCGTCCATCATGCTCACGGGTTAGTTGAGAAACAATGCGCTGCATATATTGCAATGAAAAATCTTTATAATCACGGGTATTTAAAATACCGCCCCATGTATCAAATATTTGCACTGCTTGCGCACCTGAAGCAATTTGACCATTCAAATAAGCAGCGACAGAATCAGCTAACTTTTCTAGCAACAAGTGCATGGTTTCAGGCTCATTAAACATCATAGCTTTCACTTTAGAAA
>JALUWH010000196.1 GCA_027019685.1 Ghiorsea sp.
TAAACACTCAATTTTATGTGGCACACGCAGCTTTTGGGAAGGTGTGGATGTACCAGGTGAAACATTATCACTCGTTATTATTGATAAAATACCCTTTGCGCCACCTACTGATGTATTGCTTAAAGAGCGTACTAAAGATTGTGAAGCACAAGGTGGCAATGGTTTTATGGATATTCAGTTACCTGAAGCCATTGCAGTGCTCAGACAAGGTGCGGGGCGTTTGATTCGCTCGACCACAGATCGTGGTGCGATTGCAATTTTAGATTCTCGATTACATGCCAAGCGTTATGGTCAAGAAGTGATTCGCAACTTACCCCAAGCACCCATCGCCCATGATTTAAGCGATATGCAGTGGTTTTTTGAGGATATGGAATAATTTAACCCGCAAGCTCCAATAACTGCGGCTTTAACCTTTCCACACTTGCCCTACCTTCTGCTATCGCATCTTCAGCTTTATCATAATCCATTAAACCAATATGCCCAAGCCTAGGCTCTAAAATCACATCGGCAGGGTCACCTGCCAAACGACTTCGCGTAATCCTGTCTTGCATAATATTAAGCGAGCCATACATCACCTCAAACATGCCAGGTGCATCTGTACGTTTGCTCAACCATTGCTTTAACAACGTGTTTTTGCGTTCACTTAGTTCATTTTTCCATGTGTCCGATACACGTTCCCACAATGAGTCATTTGTCCGCATTTTTTTATTTGTTTCTTTTGTTGAGTCCTTCCGTTTTTCATGTTTAAGCAATAAATCACCATTTAAGTTGACTGCAATCACCACATCCGCACCCAAAGCTCTACATAAGGATACAGGCACTGGATCTACCAAACCACCATCCACAAGCCAACGCCCTTCTCGTTGCACAGGTGTAAACAATCCAGGTAAACTAATGGATGCACGCACGCCTTCTAAGAGTGAACCTTCACGCAACCATACTTCTCTCCCACTCTCCAAATCTGTAGCAACTGCAGCAAAAGGTATATCCAAAGCCTCAATAGGCTTTTCTTGCATATACTCTCGTGCAAAGCTCAATAACTTCTCACCCCGAATCACACCGCCTCGCATGACTGACATATCTAAAAAACCAACGATTTCTTTCCATGTTAAAGCAGTTACCCACTTTTCTAAATCGGCAAAATGCCCGCCAGCATAAGCTCCTCCTACCAGCGCACCAATAGAGCAGCCTGAAATCACATGCGGTTCAATACCTATATCTCTCAAAGCTGTAATCACGCCAATATGTGCCCAACCACGCGCTGAACCACTGCCTAAAGCAAGCCCTATTTTCAACTGGCTATTCATTTAAATGACAACCTATCACTGTGCAGGTGGAGCAATAAAACTTTTTTCAATCACGCTTTTTTTGCCTTGTTTGAGTTGTATATTTCCCAATTCAACCACTTGAACAACATGACCATTCGCACCTAACAACTCCAGCCTTGCTGAATATGTACCTGCAGGGAGCGGCAAACGCGCAAGAAGAATGTTTTTAGGCAGTGTTAACCAGCTTCGCGTATCTGCTGTTTCCGTTACCATACCTGCAACATCAACCAGAAAACCAGCCAAGGCTCCACCCTTATCTTCTGCTTGGTGTGCCGCTTGTTTTTTAATCAAGGCTCTGGCAATCAAACGTGCTGTCA
>JALUWH010000197.1 GCA_027019685.1 Ghiorsea sp.
TAGATGTTGTAAATTATCAGCAACCAAACTTAAACAAACTTTACCTGTACTGTTTTGATAGGCATAAGCTGCTGCAAGCTCGTGTAGCTCAGGCTGGCTACCTTGTGCCAAGGCTTGCTGAAGTTGCTGCAAGGTCTTTAATAATCGCTCCTGACTATCCGCTTTAAAAACAAATAATTCATGAGGCCATCTTTTTGAGCCCGCAGGAACTTTGCTAAGTCCACCTGTATATTCTTCCAATGCTGCATGATAATTGGTGCCACCAAAACCAAAAGCACTAACACCAGCACGCCTTGGATGAGCCGCCGATGCAAACCAAGGGCGTTTTTGATTTAAGATAAAAACGGGGCTTTGTGAATCAGCAATCACATCCAGTGGTTCACTCACGTTCATATGTGGCGGCTGAACCTTATGGTGCAATGCCAATACAGCTTTGATTAATGCGGCTGTGCCTGCAGTTGCTTTGGTGTGTCCAATTTGAGATTTCACGGAACCCAAAGCACTACTCTTGGGCTTGGTGTGATGTTTGTGAAGTGTGTTAATAATGGTTTCAGACTCTGCTTTGTCACCAGCATTCGTGCCTGTACCATGTGCTTCAAACAAAGCAACAGTATCGGGTGTATAACCTGCTTTTTGATAAGCTCTATCTAAGGCTCGCATTTGCCCGCGTGGTAGTGGTGCTGTCATACCCAAAGCCCTGCCATCACTAGAGCTTCCTATACCTTTAATCACACCATAAATTCTATCACCATCACGTTCAGCATCTGCCAAACGTTTTAAGACAACCACAGCAATGCCTTCACTAATCACAATACCATCACCATGCTTGTCAAATGGACGAGGTGTTCCTGAAGGAGATAGCGCCTGTGTTTTGGCAAAACACATATAAGAAAACGGGCTCATCATGGTATCTATACCACCTGCAATAGCCACGTTAGCTACACCACTTTCAAGCTCTTGCACTGCATTTTTTAAAGCAGCCAGTGATGAACCACATGCTGCATCCACAGTTTGGTTGGTGCCACCCAAATCAAAGCGATTAGCAACACGACCTGCTGCAACATTCAATAATAGTCCCGAAAATGACTCTTCATTCCAGTCGGGTAGCCTGTCCAACGCTTCAGGGCTAGGTTTACCCACCACCTTATCCAACTCTGTACGCGCTGCATATTGCACACCCAAGTCACCAAGCCCACCACTTGCACCTAAGATAACCGAAGTGTTTTCTCTATCAAAATTACCACTTTCATAACCTGCATCTTTCAATGCCTCTTGAACAACACCCAAAGTTAAAAGTTGAATAGGCTCAATGGTTCGTAATGAATTTGGCGGGATACCAAAATCCATAGGATCAAATGGGACTTCTCCAAAGAAACCACCACTTTTCATATAGATTTTATCTTTTACCTTTCTATCCGCATCAAAATACAACCGCCAGTCCCAGCGTTCCTTAGGAATTTCTGAAATCACTTCACGTTTATTGAGAATATTCTGCCAATAGGTTTCAGTATCATGCGCACCTGGCAACAACGTAGATACGCCCACAATCGCAATATCAACAGGCTCTATCTTTTTGCCTTCTTTCGTATTTGATGATGCGATAGATTCAACTAGCGCCAAACTTTCTTGAACCATGCT
>JALUWH010000198.1 GCA_027019685.1 Ghiorsea sp.
AACTCTTGAGAATACAAAAAATCCACTTTATTTTGTATTATTCAACCTATAAATTTAACGATTTATATGATGTGTTGGAGCGAGGCAGAAGTCTCGCCGATGTTTTTATACTTCACTTATTTAACTTTGACAAAGGGTTACTAATATCCTTTATCCTATTATCATTTAAAAAAATCTCACTTGTTGTGATTACCCAGCCATTTTGATGACCATTTATCTTCCCATATTCTTTAGCAACCTCAACAGGCACTTCTAATGCTTGCCTAACTGTACCGTTTGGGTTGAACAGAATAACAATTAGAAAGTCAAAATCCCAAGACCGAATCACACTTAATTGGGTTGATAGTGTGTCTTTTATCTTGCGGGCTTTGATTTGATAACGAATACCATTTGTAGCTTCTATATCTGCACTTGCTTTAGATATTTCTAGGAGGCTTCCACCATAATATTTATGTGCCAAATATTCAGCATATTCTCCCACGATATTATTTGTTCTTCCAAGAGCATCAGCAAGTTTATTTGAATATTCGTTGAACTTAAGCCATAAATCTTTGATCTCACTCGTGGGGTTTGCATTGAAATATAAACTTTCTGCAAGAGAAACTAATGATTTAGATAATCTTTTTGATTTGGTGATTTTAAGCAAAGCATCCTTGGCTCTACCTGAGTTAATAATTCGTCTGGCTTGAGTAATTCGTGTAATGCACCCTGATTCTTTGTAGCCTTCATTCTTCATCAATAATTCAATTAAAAATTCATTAGATAGGCTTTGATTTGAAAAGTCTTTGAAATATTTAACGAAACATTCTTGTCCTATTGACTGAATACTTCTATACAATTGGTTATCATCCATAGAACCTCTCAAAAAATATAAGTTAATAACATGACTTGATATTCCATTTATTACGCTCCTTTATATGTCCATGATTTCTCTGTCCTGGGATATAAAAGTACAAGCAGGGAAGTTCTGCATCTAGCCTGCCATTACAGGAATAGTGATTTTACGCTTATTTAATGTGTTCACTTTGTCCATCACGGTTTTTGCCATGTTTTTATAGATTTCGGCTTCTTTGGATTCTGGGTTTGCGGCAACAATGGGTGTGCCTGCATCGCCATTTTCGCGAATTGCCATATTTAGTGGAACTTGAGCAATAATATCGGTCTTAAACTCTTTGCTTAATCGCTCTGCACCACCTTGGGCGAAAATATGTGATTCTTCATTGCAGTGTGGGCATACAAATACGCTCATATTTTCAACAATACCAAGTGTAGGGATATGCACTTTATCAAACATGCGAATACCTTTTTCGCAATCAATCAAAGCAATATCTTGCGGCGTTGTAACCACTACAGCACCTGTAACAGGCACGGTTTGTGATAATGTAAGCTGTGCATCGCCTGTGCCTGGTGGCATATCAATAATAAGCACGTCAAGCTCGCCCCAAGCCACGCCGTTAAGCAACTGACCCAGTGCGCTTGCAACCATAGGGCCGCGCCAAATCATGGCTTGTTCATCAGGCACTAATAAGCCAATAGACATCATTTTTACGCCATAGTTTTCAAGCGGAAAGATGACTTGCCCGCCAGTGTCCACCATAGGTTTTTTCCCTTTAAGACCAAGCATGTTTGGCATGGAAGGACCATAAATATCAGCATCCAAAAGCCCAACTTTTTTGCCTTCTTGTGCAATCGCTACAGCTAAGTTTACAGCCGTGGTGGATTTACCAACACCACCTTTCCCTGATGCTACAGCAATAATACTTTTGATGCCGGGGATGGCTTTTTTTGCACTTTCATCCACTTGTTTTGTTCCACAGCCTGCCATGATGATGCCCCTTGAATTGGTTTCTAAAATACGATGAGTTGTATGTAAGGCGCAAGCATAACTATTTCAAGGCAATCATACAGTATTAAAAAATCATGGTTATTTCATCATCCTGTTCGTATGCTTGGCTTTGTGAAAGTTTTAATCGTAAAATTATCTGCCTTTGGTGATATTATTCATGCGCTTTCTGCGCTGGATGATGTGCTTGCCCGCCCTGAAACGGATGAGGTGCATTGGTTGGTAGATAGCCGCTTTACTTTTGTTACGGAAGTGTTGCCGCCGCAGGTTCAAGTGCATCAGATTGCACTCAAAGGTGAACACCCGTTGCGCGAGATTCGCCGAGTTGTGAAAAAGTTAAGGGCAGAGAAGTTTGATTTGGCTTTAGATTTTCAGGGCTTAATCAAATCATCTGTGTTGGCACGATTGATTACGTCTAAGGTTTACGGCTTTGATGCCAAGGTCATCCGTGAGAAACCTGCTTCATGGTTTGAAACTTCTACGCCAGCGCATCCTGATGAAATGAATATCGTGCAACAGGTGAGGAGGGTAGCTCAAAGCCCTTGGCTATCGGAAGAACAGGCTGGGCAAGCCATTGCTTATACACCGCCACAGATTCATAAAAGCTTTGATGCTGAACTGCCTGAAGGCTTACAAACACTTAAACCTTGGGTGGTATTTAATTTGGGCGGCTCTTTTGCTACCAAAGAATTACCTGACCAAACATGGTTGCAAGTTGGACAAACCTTAAAAGAAAAAGGTTATGCCATTGTATTTTGTTGGGGGAATGCTAAAGAAGAAGCTAAAGCCAAACAATTGAATGAACACGGTTTGGGTTATGTGCTGCCCAAGCGTTTATCCACACCTGAATTATGCACTTTTTTTCAGCAAAGTTTTGCTGTGATTGCGGCTGATACTGGAATTTTGCATTTGGCAGCAGCTTTGGGTACGCCAACCATTAGTTTTTGGGGACCAACACCAAGAGAACGCAATGCACCGCATGGTGAGCTTGATTATCATGTGGAATCCAACCCTGATTGTGGACCTTGTATTCAAAAGACCTGTGATAACTTTATTTGCATGGATATGATTCAAGCCAAGGCAATTGTACAATGTGTAATGAATATTGCGTATAAATTAGAGGAAAAGTGAGCCTTTTATGTCTAAATTAAGTCGGTATTGTGTGTTTTTGATTGCTTTTTTGCTTTCCACACCAACATGGGCAGGGGCTTCTGATTGTTTCCCTTTCGTCGGTGAACATTACAAATATGATGTGGGTTGGGAGTTTATCAATGCTGGCACTGCAGAAGTTAATATAACTCAGCAAGGGGATAATGGGTATCAAGTACATAACTTTGCGCGAACCAATGGCTTTTTTGATATGTTTAAAAAAGTGCGGGATACTTTGGTATCCGAGGGCATTTGTTTGGGTGATAAAATGCAAAGCATCTTATTTTGGACAGACCAATTAGAAAAAGGAAAGCATACCAAAAAACGCATTGAATATTTGTGGCAAGAAAACAAGGTTAAATACCAAAATAATGAGAAGAAGCTTACATTTGATGTGAAAGCAGGGCACTTGAGTGTGCTGGATGCGTTTTATTTAACCCGTTTGCATCCACCCACTAAAGATCATCCCATTTCCATCCCTGTATTTGATTCAGAAAAGAAATACGATGTAATCGTGAAGCTATTAAAACACCAGAAGATTACAGGTTTGGATGGTAAACGTATTGACTGCTTGGTGATTCAACCAGAGTTGAAGACTGAAGGTGTGTTTACCAGCGTGGGTGTGATTAAAATTTGGCTGACCAATGATGCTAGGCGCATTCCATTAAAAATTACTGCAAAAATTAAGATTGGACGTATTGTTGTGCGCCTAACGGAGTATTCAAAAACATGACAGAGAACAAAAACAAACCATTAAACCCTTATGATGATTTCTTTTATCACCATAGACCTCGCCTTACGGGTATTGCTGCACTCATTATTATCTTCTTTGCCCAGCCAACGCTAGCGTCTTTATGTCTTGGTTCTATCATTGTGATTCTTGGTGAAATGGGGCGGACTTGGGCACTGGGTTATATTGATAAAGATGCAGCACTCGCAACCACAGGGCCTTATGCATTCACGAGAAACCCTTTATATGTGTTTAATACAACCATGTTTATTGGTTTTTGTGTGATGGCAAACCAGCTTGTACCTGCGTTAGTCGCGGCAGTTTTGTTTGTTTGGATTTATATTGTTGTGATTAAGATTGAAGCAGAACGTATGGTGGACTTATTTGGCGAGTCTTATGCTGAATGGTCGAAACATGTACCCTTGTTTATCCCACGCTTAACACCATGGAAAGATAGAGCAAAAAAAGCGTACTCGTTTGCATTGATGTTTGGACATAAAGAACCCAAACATTGGTTTGGAACGGTTGTAGGTTTATCCATCTTTTATACCATTTATTACTTTCAACATCATTAAACACGCAGTGCATGCTTCGTAATATTCGCTCAAGGAAAGTGGCGAAACTCGTTTTCTTCACTTTTTGGTTGATTGCTGCTTTTGGGGCTTGGCAACATGTGTCAACACAAAAGCCTTGGTCATCTATTGTTTGGCCACCCATTTTTAATGAGCAAACACAAACGCCATTTTATCATGAAGCATTGATACCCAATGCAGGGCAGGGTTCTACGCACAGTGTAAGTGCAGCGGCATTACCATCGGGTGATTTGGTTGCATTTTGGTTTGGTGGCTCAAGAGAAGGCGCGAAAGACGTGCGTATTTTCCAGAGTTATTTTCAACAAGCAGAACAGGCGTGGACAACGCCTAGAGCAGTTTTAGATGTACCAACATTAGCAGCAGCCGTTGGGCGCTATATTGGTAAGCTTGGCAACCCTTTAGTGTTTATCGATCAACAGCAGCGCATGTGGCTTTATGTGGTTTCGGTGTCTTATGGTGGCTGGGCAGGTAGTAGTTTGAATGTGATGTTTTCGGATGATTTGGGGCAAAGTTGGAGTGCTCCTAAAAAACTTATCACTTCGCCATTTATCAATGTGAGCACTTTGGTGCGGAATACCATGTATGCCATGCAAGATGGTAGTATGTTGTTGCCCGTTTATCATGAGTTTGCTGCACAATTTCCTGAACTGCTGCGTATTTCACCTGAAGGTGAGGTGATGGAGAAGGTTCGCATGTTTGGCAATGGCGGTGGTATCCAACCATCATTAGCACAAGGTAAAGGTCGGGAAGCTTATGCCTTTATGCGCTCAGGCTCACATACCAAAGACTGGAAAGTGATTCGTTTAAAAAGTGAAGATGAAGGACAAACTTGGTCTGACTTTACACTAACTGATTTGCCGAATCCAAATTCAGCACAGGTAGTTGCTAAAGTTGATGAAAATTTATGGATTTGGGTGGGGAATCATAACCCCAAAAACAGACAAGATTTAACCTTGGCGGTTTCGCATGATTTGGAAAAACCTTGGCAAGTGGTTTATCAGTTTGAACATGGCAAACAAAACGAGGCGTATTCATATCCAACGATTGTGCAAGCTAAAAATGGCATGTGGCATTTGCTTTACACAGCCAATCGTAAAAATATTAAACATGTGCAATTTAATCGCGCTTGGTTACAGCAAGTGATTAGCAAAAGGCAAATGCCATGACCTTGGGGTTAAGCATATTCTTTTACTGGTTGCGGTTGGCTTGGTTAAGTCGCGTGCGTCCCGATGCAAGTCTCAAGGTTAAAGTAGCAACATTGTTTGTGATTACACCATTGGTTATTTATCCCTTTCCTTATGGTCCTCTATGGTGGCTGCGTGGATTAACTGGGGATTTGAGTATGACTACATTGTTGCTGTTGCTGGCTGCAGTTTACCATCAGTTGTCGGGTAAGGTTTTGATAGCGCCGCAAGAAAGAAAATTTATTTTGTGGTCTGTGGCAACGCTTGGGTTTGTATTTTATCCACTAGCTTTGGGTGTTGGACAAGTTGACCCTTATGTTTGGGGGTATGCCAACCCTTACATGCTTGGTGTATTGCTTGGCTTGAGCTTATTGATGTTTTTGCGCCAATATTATGTGATTGCCAGCCTTTTATTGGCTGCTGTGTTGGCATGGAGTATAGGGCTCTTGCAGTCAGTGAACCTTTGGGATTATTTGCTTGACCCTTTTATCTTCTTTTATGCTTTGTTCAGATTAGTGCGATGAAAGTATTAGAGTTATGTTTATCGCCCAATAAAGGTGGGCTGGAGCTTTATTTTGCGGATATTTGTAATGCATTGATGCCTTATACACAGGTATTCAGTGTGATTTCACCAAACTCTAAGCTTAAATCATTGATACACTGTGATAGCATAGAACTTGATAAGAAAGTTCACTATTTTCCTTGGTTGGCTGCAAAAAAGCTTGCAAATATTATTGATAAGCAGGGGGTTGATGTGATTCACCTGCACTGGAATAAAGATTTAACACTAGCAGTTTTAGCCAAGCTTTTTTCCAAACGCAAACCAAAACTGGTGGTTACACGGCACATGAAGTTTCCTGCCATGAAAGATGGTGTGTTGCACAGGTTTTTATACCAACACATTGATCATATCATGGCGATTACACAAACCATGGCGTTTGATTTGAAGCGTTTTATTCCTGAAGATGTACGACCTAATATTTCAGTGAACTATTTAGGGATTGATAGTGTTTCACCATTTAGCGATAAAGAAGTATCGCAAACAAGAGCTTTGTATGATGCAGAAAACAAACATTTCTTGATTGCTTTGGTGGGGCGTATTGATGCGGATAAAGGGCATGATTTACTCTTAGAAGTGTTAGCCATGGCAAAAGCTAATGGTTTACCCTTTAAAGTGTTGGTGGTGGGGCATGCGATGCAGGAAAGTTATTTACAGGGCTTGAAGGCGCGGGTCAAAGCACAAGGTTTGCAAGATGATATGCTGTTTCTTGGTTTCGTGGATGAACCAAGGTGTTTGATGCAGGCATGTGATGTGTTGGTCTTGGCGACTATTGAGGAGACCTTTGGCTTGGTGTTGATTGAAGCTATGAGTGTGGGTACGCCCGTGGTTGGTAGTAATCGCGGCGGTGTGCCTGAAATTATTGATGATCAACAAACAGGGTTGTTGTTTGAGTCGTGTGATAGCCAAAGTTTGTTTAATGCCCTAGAAACACTATATTTAAACCCTGAACAAGCCAAAGTATATGCAAGTCAGGCTTTCATCAAAGTGCAGGAAAAGTTTGCTGCGCATACGCATATTCAAACTTTGGTGAACACGCTTAAGGAGGTCGCACATGGTTGATATTTCAGTGGTGATGATTACCAAAAACGCAGAGCGAAAGCTTGAGCAATGCCTTGCCTCTTTAAGTGCATTTGATGAAGTGGTAATTTATGATAATGGTTCTACGGACAACACCTTGGACATTGCCAAAGCTTTTGACAATGTAAAAGTGTTTGAAGGTGAGTTTTTTGGCTTTGGTAAAACCAAGGCGTATGCAGCAACGTTGGCTACCCATGATTGGGTATTTTCGCTGGATGCTGATGAAGTAGTGAGTTCACAGCTAGCAGAAGAGCTAAGCCATAAAACATTAGATGCTGCGGTATGTTATCAAGTGCAACGCGATAATTATTATAGAGGCAAACATATCAAGTGTTGTGGCTGGTATCCTGAATATATTGTGCGCTTATATCATAGGGGACAGACCAACTTCTCCGATGCGCCTGTGCATGAGACTGTGCAAACCAAAGGTTTGAAAATGGAAAAGTTGCATGCACCCATCGAACATTATTCTTTTGATAGTGTGGCAGATTTTTTGGTAAAAATTCAAAGTTATTCAGAGATTTATGCCAAGGATATGCAGGGAAAAAAACATGTTTCTATTGTTGCAGGCTTAGGACGAGGAGTTTTTGCATTTATCAAAAGTTATTTCTTTCGCAAAGGCATATTTTGTGGTTTTGAGGGTTTTACCATTGCCTTTTTTCACGGTTTAGGCACAACAGTGAAATATCTCAAGCTTTATGAGAAGAATCACCCTAAGCAATAAGTTTTTGTAAGTTTTTTTGCACAGTCTCAAAGAGAGCTTGGCGTGCTTGTGGGTCTTGCGGAATCATATAGTTGTGCTGCAAAGTTTTATCACCAATACCTTGCCAGCGTTTGTCTGAGGCAAACAATGTATCTGCAAAGAAAGTCATGGTGGGAGTACCCACGGCTGATGCCAAATGAAATGTGCCCGTGGAAGTGCTGATAAAAAGTTTAAAGGACGCAATAAGCCTGGCAAAATCGGCAACACTGCCTTGCGAAATATAGATTTTGGCTTGTAAATCACCCCTTTTTTCTACAAATGCCTGATGGAACGCCTTATCACCAGGTCCAAAAGAAAAAACAATATCAAGGTTGGTTAAGTTTTGGATGGATGTGGCTAAGGTAATATATTCGTCAATATTCCAGTTGGCATCGGATGAACCACCAAAACCTGGGTGAAAAGCAACCACGGGATGTTGTACGTTTAAGCGTTCAGAAAACGCTTGGTAGGTTTCTTCGATGTCTTGTTTAGGAAATTGTAGTAAAGGTTGTGGGTATTGGGTGTTGATGTCAGGAAATACTGCCTGAATGAGCTGAATATTATAAGAAAACTCAGGCATTTTAACTTGAGAACGGCGTTGAAGAACACGCTGGTTGTAAAAGATTTGGGCAAGTTTAGTCGCAGGTGCAATACGTTTGGGAATGCGAGCTAACCATTGGGCTATGGCAACACGAGTGTTGGAAAATAAGGTAAAGGATATATCAAAACCACCTTGCCGCAGTTCTTTAGCAAGCATTGTGGTGCTTTGACCTGTATCGAGCAATATATCATCAATAAAATTACAAGCCTGGGCAATGCTTTGATTGATTGGAGAAATTAATACCGTAATATGGCAATCAGGTATATGTTGCTTCAGTATATAACAAGCGGGTAGGGCAGTGATAAAATCACCCAGTTTATCATTGCGAACAATAAGGATGTTCATGTAGATTGTTTATGACCTGCTTGGCTCATACCAAAGGCGAGCGCAATGATTGCAAATATAATAGTGGTTAATGCCGTCATTGTACTGTCAGAGAAGCTGTTGATGAGAACTGCTAAGCCAGACCCTGTAATCAAGTATGCTGACATAGGTCGTTTTTTCCATTGGCCTTGAATCCCTGTTTTTATCCAAGAGAATATCAAATAAAAGTATACAAGTAAGCCCATCGGTCCCCAACGAACCAAGTCAAACAAGAATTCATTGTGAGCATGGTCGTATGTTTGTGATTGCATATGGTATTTCGCATATTGGGGAGACTTTACCTTGTTTTCAAATGCTTGGCGGAAACTTCCCGTTCCAATCCCCAACCATGGTGAATCCTGCCAAATATCTAATGTTACACGCCATATTTTTAATCGAATGTTAGCTTCTTTAAAATCACCATAGTAAAAAGACTGTATTTCATTAACCGTTTCATGGAGTTTGTTTTTACCTTCTTGATTAAGCGTTAGAAAGAGTGTGAAGGTAGTTATGACTATAGATAGGAGAACCATCATATGCTTAAAGGATATTTTTTCTAAATACTTCTTCCAAAATACAAGAGCAACTATTGCTAGCGTAATGAGGTAGCCACTGCGCCCTTGGGTAAGAAAGATTGAAATAAAGGCATAGCCACTAAGAGCATAAAATAAGTACTTCCATTTATTTGTGGTGATGGATGCTTGAATAAGCAATGCACCTATCCAAATACCATAGATAAAACCAAAACTAAGGTGACCGAGAAAACCTGTAGGGTCTAATGCAGATGTGCCTCCAATAGTAT
>JALUWH010000199.1 GCA_027019685.1 Ghiorsea sp.
GGCGACCAAATCCAAGTCGGCATCCATGAGTAAGTTCATGGCAAGGTTTTGCTCCACATTACGAGCTTGAACACCCCAAATAGCATGGCGAGAGCTGCGGTATGAGCAAATATCTTCAAGGGTAACACGTCCATCATCAATGTTGGTGCATCTAAGGGAGACTTCTAAATCACCAGGTAAAGCAATAAAGTTATGCAAGTGGGGCAGGGCTAAATCTTTGGGCCAAGTTACTTCATAACGATTGCCAAATTCCACATCACTGACCACCATGTCTTTTGCCATAGCTTCCCATGACTCATGAGATAAAGACACGATACCTGTGGATAATACATTGATGTCTTCCACCACGCGATCTGAACGGTAATCTTCTGTTTTTAAACCTAAAGCACGGGCTTTGATACGCAAATTGATGTCTTTGGATACCAAAACAACTTTTTTCTTGGGGTTTTTCTGTTGTAAACGCATGGTAACCGCAATAATACGATTATCCGCCATGCCATGGGTGAAAGAATCAGGTAAACCATCGGTTTTATCATCCAGCTCAAAGAATAAACGACCCCCACCAGCCAGTTCACAGCCTTGGGATAAATCATCTTGTTGTGCGCTTAACATATCTAAGGTGCGTGATGCTTCACGAATATTACGCGCGATTTCATCCATGCCGCGTTTCACCTTGTCCATTTCTTCCAATACAACCACGGGTATCACCACGTGATGTTCATCAAAACGTAGTAATGCATTGGGGTCATGAATCAATACATTGGTGTCTAGCACATAAATATACGGTGATGCCTTTGGTTTGGAAGTTGGCATAACAGAAGCTCCTCGTTTACTTTTATGGTTGTTGCGCACGCTCGTTTTTGATTTTTTTCACCACCAACAGTGCTTCAATCAAAACCCACACTGCCAATGCAAATATGCTGAAGCCAACAGCCGCGACTGTCCACTGCTCTTTTTCAATCGCGCTCATCATGCCCATAATCATACCTGCGATGGTGGTGCCTAGTACCAATAACATGGGTAGCAATGTATAAAGTATAGGTTTCTTTTTACGGTATAGATAGATGGTCACTGTAAGCAATGTTAGCCCTGCTAGGATTTGATTAGTGGTGCCAAATAATGTCCACAAGAATAACCCTGCGGGTTTACCATCCATTTCAAAGAAAGCAAAAAAGCCCATGGCTGACACAGCAAGAAAGGTTGCAATATAGCGATTATCTAATGGTTTTAAGTGAATGGTTTTGCCAATTTCTTGGATGTTAAAACGCAGTAATCGTGCGCCAGTATCTACTGAAGTCATGGCAAAACCGACCACAACTACGCTGATAAATGCTGCGGCATAATCATAAGGTATGCCCAATTGATGAATGAAATTGGCATTACCTTGGATAAACACACCAAGCTTTTGATGCAAGCCCACTGCTTGTCCCCAAGAGCCATAAAAAGCTTCCCAATCAGCACGAGTGGAAAATGCACCTGCTGTAGTAGCAAGCACAGCAAGCAGTGCCAGTAATGATTCACCAATCATACCGCCATAACCAATCAAGGGTGCATCAGATTCTTTATCCAATTGTTTAGCTGTGGTTCCTGATGCCACAATACCGTGGAACCCTGACACTG
>JALUWH010000200.1 GCA_027019685.1 Ghiorsea sp.
GGGTTTGCATGAAATCATGGATTTATTCACCGATATTCCAAAAGAATTTCATACCAAGCTCGGCAGCCTTGATTTACCTGATGCTTTATCTGAAGCAGGTATTGTAAAGAAGTTCACCAAAGCGGCAGAGAAAAATAGACATGCTGGCAATACGCGCTGTTTCTTGGGTGGCGGCACATATCATCATTTTGTGCCAGCGGTGGTGGATTATGTGATTTCGCGTGGTGAGTTTTTAACCGCCTACACACCATATCAACCTGAAATTGCCCAAGGTACACTTCAAGCCTTGTTTGAATATCAAACCATGATTGCGCGGCTTACTGGTATGGATGTATCCAATGCATCGATGTATGAAGCAGCAACAGCAACGGCAGAAGCTGCATTGATGGCACGGCGTGTGACCCGCAAAACACGTACCGTGATTGCAGGTTCAGTAAATCCTCGTTATCGCACGGTAACTGAAAACTATTTATCCCGTCTAGAAGGTGATTATGTTGAAGTGGGTATGGGCCAACATGGTACGGATTTAAGCCAAGTGATTGCAGCAATGGATGACCAAACAGCATGTGTGATTGTGCAATATCCTGATTTTTATGGTTCAGTATATGATTTAGCACCATTGCGCGAAGCATGCGATGCCCATAAATGTTTGATGGTGGTGGCGTTCTCCGATGTGAGTGCATTTGGTTTGATTGAGTCACCGGGTGCATATGGTGCTGATATTGCGGTGGGTTCAGGTCAGGCTTTGGGTATTCCTATGGCGTTTGGTGGCCCACACTTGGGTGTGTTTGCTTGTAAGCAGAAGTATTTGCGTCAAATGCCAGGTCGTGTGTGTGGTCTAACTACGGATGCGGATGGTAAACGTGGTTTTGTGCTTACATTATCCACGCGTGAGCAGCATATTCGCCGTGAAAAAGCGACTTCAAACATTTGTACTAATCAAGGTTTGATGTGTACCGCAGCAGCAACTTATATGACGTTGATGGGTGATGCAGGCTTAGAGACTGTCGCCAATCATTCGGCAGCAGCCTTGGATTTATTGGTGTCGAAATTGCCAAGCGGTGTGGTGGCAGCAGATGGTGTACACTACAATGAAACCGTGCTCACATTTGTTAGCCAAGAAAAACGCGATGCATTTATAAATGAGGCGCGCAAGCAAGATGTTTTCGCAGGTATTCCACTGGAAACCATCGAAAAAGGTGCAGAACAGATTGATGGGAATAGGCACCTATTGGTGGCGACCACGGAAATGATTGAGGAAGACGATATCAACGACTACATCAATGCGATAAAAGTAAGCGCTGCGATGGAGGTGGCGTTATGAGTACTGATGTGCAAACCAACAAGTATTCCGCAACCTCAGGCATTCAGCAAGAAGAGCCATTATTGTTTGAACACGCCCATGAAGCACCTGAATCCATCAGCCTTCCCGGTGTGCAGGGCAAAGCACCATCCAGCTTGGATGCGTTTAAGCGTAAAACCGCTGCCAATATCCCTGGCTTATCCGAACCTGAAACGGTGCGTCATTTTGTACGTTTAAGCCAATGGAATCACGGCATTGAAACAGGTTTTTATCCGTTGGGTTCGTGTACCATGAAATATAATCCACGTGTGAATGAGCAAATTGCGAGGTTACCAGGTTTGGCACATGTGCATCCTGACCAGCCTGAAGATTCAGTGCAGGGTATTTTGGGTTTATTGTATGAGTTGCAAGGTTGGCTGACTGAAATATCAGGTTTTAAAGATGTGACTTTACAACCAGCAGCAGGCGCACATGGTGAGCTTGTTGGTTTGATGATGATTCGTAAATGCTTGGATGCGCGTGGCGAGCAAAGCCGCAAAAAAGTGCTTGTACCTGATTCAGCGCACGGCACCAACCCTGCGTCAGCAGCATTATGTGGCATGTACACGGTTGAAATTAAATCGGGTGCGGATGGGCGCATTGATTTGGATGAACTGAAAAAGCATTTGGATGATGATGTTGCAGCATTGATGATGACCAATCCGAACACGGCAGGCACATTTGAATCGGACATCAAAGAAATATGCCAGCTTGTGCATGATGCGGGTGGTTTGGTGTATGGCGATGGGGCAAACTTGAATGCATTGGTTGGCGTGGCTAGGCCGGGTGATATGGGATTGGATTGTTTGCATATCAATGTACACAAAACATTTTCCACACCGCATGGTGGTGGTGGCCCGGGTGCTGGCCCTGTGGCTGTGAATGACACACTCAAACCATTTTTGCCAGTTCCTCGTATTGAAAAAGATGGTGATGTGTTCAAGGTGATTACAGAAGATGAGCAATCCATTGGTTCTGTGCTTAGCACCTTGGGGCAAACAGGCGTGTATATGCGTGCCAATGCTTATATTTCTGCCTTTGGGCATAATCATATTCATAAAATTGCGCAAGATGCGGTGCTCAATGCCAATTATGTATTAAGCCGACTTAAAGATGTGTACCACGTACCGTTTGAGGGTTTGTGCAAACATGAATGCCTGCTTACCGATGAATGGCAAAATAAACATGGCGTAAAAACTTTGGATATTGCAAAACGGCTCATTGATTTGGGCTTTCATCCCATGACAGTGTATTTCCCACTGATTGTACATGGTGCGATGTTGATTGAACCCACGGAAACAGAATCCAAAGAAACCTTGGACTCATTCTGCGATGCCATGCTTGAGATTGCAGCGCAATGTGAAGCGGGGGATACGCAGGCTTTGCATGATGCGCCAGTGAAACCGATTCGCCGCCGTTTGGATGAAACGCAAGCGGCACGTAAACCAGTATTGGTTTGGCAAGATTAATTTGAAACAGTTTCATAAGCTATTAAGTTTATTAGCTACGATGGTCTTAGTAGTTTATGGGCTATTTCTTTTGAATCATGTTTTTTATTCACTTTGGTCATCTACTGCCGGGATTTCTCCAAATCAATATGAGGCGATATGGTATCAAGAAGCACTAAGTAGCTTTACATATGCTGTACTAGTTTTCTTTTTAGCATTTTTAACACGGGTTAAATGGGAGCGTATCAAATCAAACAGGTGTATTCATGCATCTATCTTAATTGTTGTACTGTTTTTGGCATTTCCTCATGTGAGGGAATACATTCTAATTGATAGTTGTTTAGATAGTGGTGGAACTTGGTCTTATAAGTATTTCCAGTGTTCGATGGAATGAAGTGTTTTGTTCATTTTTGCGCAGCCAAAAACGAACCAAAAACCTGCCCCTAAATACCTGCGTATTCCCTCATCAGCAAACAAAAGCGGGCGCAGAATAAAACATTCTGCTTTATCCCTTCTTTTGTTTGTGCTTCGGCGCAGCTATAGCAGGGGAGGAGTGTCATTTCAAGCTTGTCGAGAAATCTATAAGATGCCTCCACGGTGGTCGGCATGACAAGTTAAATAAACTCTGCGTAACTCTGCGACCTGTGATGAATTTACCAAAGGTAAAGAAGCCTACCCCTTGCGGGTGCTGCGGTGAAAAAATAAATCTAACCTTTCAGAAGTGACAAGTAGCATTGAAAGCGTAAGCTTCGTGACAACTTATTATATATGAAGGTTCTCTATCCATGGCAAAATCAGATAAATCAACAAAAGCATCAGGCATGAACGCGCAAGAGCGCAAATCTGTCAGCGCATTATCCAGTATCTTTGCGCTGCGCATGATGGGTTTATTTTTAATTCTCCCAGTATTCTCAACTTATGCGCACGGTCTTAAAGGTGCGTTAGAGCATCCCGAGTTGGTGGGTATTGCGCTTGGTGCGTATGGCTTAACCCAAGCGCTGTTCCAAATTCCATTTGGTATGATGTCGGACAAGTTTGGGCGTAAACCTGTGATTGCAGTAGGCATGATTATCTTTGCTATTGGTAGTGTGATGGCGGGTATGGCCGATGATATTATGGGTGTGTTGATTGGGCGTATTATTCAAGGCTCGGGTGCTGTGGCAGCAGCCGTGATTGCATTAACTGCCGATTTAACCCGAGAAGAACATCGCACCAAGGCCATGGCGAGCATTGGTATTACGATTGGTTTATCGTTTGCTGTTTCTATGGCGATTGCTCCAATCTTAAATGAGTGGGTGGGTGTGTCAGGTATCTTTATGCTGACGGCAGGGTTCTCGCTTCTATCTATATTAGTATTGTATCTTGTTGTACCAGAGCCAGAAAATACAGGGCATCATTCCGACAGTGAAGTAACATCAAGCATGTTTAAAGAAGTATTGCGTGATGGCGCATTGCTACGTTTGGATGCGGGGGTATTTGTCTTGCATATGTCGCTGACAGCATTGTTTGTTGTGCTGCCTTTAGTATTGATTAGTAATGATTTGTTACCACAAGCTGAGCAGTGGAAGCTGTATTTACCTGTGATGTTGTTAGCGTTTGCGTTGATGGTTCCCTTTATTATTGTTGCAGAAGCCAAGCGCAAAATGAAGCAGGTCTTTTTATCGGCAATTGCCATGTTAATTATTGCAAGCCTGATGTTTGCTTGGGCGCATGACTCACTTTGGTGGGTTGCTGCTGCATTGTTGGTTTTCTTTACAGGGTTTAATACTTTAGAAGCCAGTATGCCATCGCTTGTGTCGAAATACGCACCAGCGGGTGCAAAAGGTACGGCTGTGGGTGTATTTAATACATCACAATTCTTTGGAGCATTTATCGGCGGGGTGTTGGGTGGCTTCTTGTACGACCCCATTGTGCAAAACTTTGCAACGGTCTTTTATGTGGTGGCGGCAATGTTGACGGTTTGGTGGTTGATTGCATTAACCATGGCGCAACCGCCTTATGTAGCAACCATAACTTTGCGTGTGGATGCTAAAGATGAACAGCATGCACAACGGATCACCGAACAATTGCTTGCGATTGATGGTGTGGCAGAAGTGCGGGTGATGATTGATGAAGGTGCTGCGTACTGCAAGATTGATAAGAAAGTGATTGATGAAGATGAGCTTGTAACCAAGGCAGCAACGCTTATATAACTGGCAAGCCTTTTGCTTTACCTCTCTATTACACGTTTAATAGAGAGGTAGGTATGAAAAGTTTATTTGAATCAATGTTGTGGAACTCACGGTATGTTGTGATGTTAGCCGTTGTGTCATCCATTGTAGGCATGTTGCTATTATTTTTGTTGTCCGCTGCAGATATGGGGCATTTGGCCATTGATTATGTTGAGATGACATTCTTTGGCAAAGATTACCCTAATTTTCATACAAGAGCAGTTAGTCATATTATTACAGCGGTTGATGATTTCTTACTGGCTACGGTGCTGTTGATTTTTGCGCTTGGTCTTTATGAATTGTTTATTGATAAGATTGAGATTGCGCATGGGGATAAATCTTCAAGTAATATTTTAGTGATTAATACGCTTGATGATTTAAAAGATCGTTTAGGCAAAGTTATTCTGATGATTCTGATTGTAGCCTTCTTTAAAAACGTGCTGCATGTGACTTTTGATGACCCTTTAAACATATTATATATGGGCACAGGTATTTTGATGGTTTCGTTGGCGAGTTATTTTAGCCATAAGTCAAGTGCAAAACATTAGACTTCATGGACAAAGAGTTTAAACATATCTTATTGAAGAAGGTGCTAGATGCATTGTTGCTGACAGTTACCTTGGTTGCAGTGGGTGCACCGTTTTGGAAGGCTGCGCCTGACTGGTTAAGTGTGGGCATACTTTTTTTATTTGTTTTTCTTTTCTTTTTACGTTGGTTCGTTTCTGATGATAAACATGGTTATTTAAGAGCGAACTGGCTGGACCTAGTGTTGGTGGTATTACTGTCCTCTCCTTTTTTGCGTTTACTGGTGGCATTTAAAGTTGCTGGTTTAGGTCCTGTATTACGCTTGAGCGCAGTATTTCGTAAGAATAGGCATAAACTTTTACATTTATTGGTGTTGTCGGGAGAAAGTTTGCCAGCAGCTTTAGCACTCGTGTTTGGCGTGGTATTTTTGTTCGGTGCAGGTATGTTTCTTTTGGAGCAAGATATAAACCCAGATTTTTCAACAGTGAGTGATGGTTTATGGTGGGCATTTGTTACACTCACCACAGTGGGTTATGGTGATATTGTGCCGATTACGCCTTCAGGTAGAATATTGGCTGTGCTGACTATGATTTTTGGTATAACGCTCTATTCATTGATGATTGCAAATTTAACCTACTTTGTAGAGCAAATAAGCTCAGATGATACTGATAAAGATAGTAGAAATAACAAGCTAAGAAAAAAGTTGACAGTGGATGTGCTCGCCCCTAAGGTTCGCCGCCCTCGGAAGCTGCGTCTTAAAAAAACAAAGATGTAAGTAGAGGAAAGTTTTAAGAGGTAACGATGCCAACTATCAATCAATTGATTCGCAAGTCTCGTAAAGATAAGCGAAAAATTAACAAAGTTCCTGCATTGCAAGCATGCCCACAACGTCGTGGTGTTTGTACGCGTGTTTATACAACAACACCTAAGAAGCCTAACTCGGCTTTGCGTAAGGTGGCTCGTGTTCGTTTGACCAATGGTCATGAAGTAACAGCATACATCCCAGGTGAAGGTCACCGTTTGCAAGAGCATAGTGTTGTGTTGATTCGTGGTGGACGTGTAAAAGATTTACCAGGTGTTCGTTATCATGTATTGCGTGGTGTGTTGGATACTACGGGTGTTGAAGGCCGTAAGCAGGCTCGCTCGAAGTACGGCGCTAAGCGTCCGAAGTAAGAGAGGAATTAAGAAATGCCACGTAAAGGTCCCGTCACACGTCGTCCGTTAACTCCGGATGCAAAATTTGGTGATACAACTGTTTCAACAGTCGTGAATGCGATTATGTTGGATGGTAAAAAAGCAAAAGCTGAAGCTATTGTTTATGGTGCAATGGAAATTGCAGCAGCTAAATCAGGCGAAAAAGAGCTTGATATGATTCATAAGGCATTGGAAGCAATTCGCCCATTGGTTGAGGTTAAGTCTCGCCGTGTTGGTGGTGCTACATATCAAGTGCCAATCGAAGTATCTGACCGTCGCCAGCAGTCTTTGGCTGTGCGTTGGCTGATTGAGTATTCACGCAAGCGTTCTGAGCAAACTATGGCTGAACGTTTGGGCAATGAGCTTGTTGATGCAATCAATGAGCGTGGTGGCGCATATAAGAAGCGTGATGAAACACATCGTATGGCTGAAGCCAACAAAGCGTTTTCACATTTCCGCTGGTAATAGGTTTATCGTTGGTCGCTTGCGTAAAGCGGCATAGATTGGAAATTTAAAAGATTTATATTGTTCTAAACAGTTTAGGTTAGAAGAGGAGTAGTATCGTGGCAAGACAGACACCACTAGAGCGTGTACGTAACATTGGTATTATGGCGCATATTGATGCGGGTAAAACTACCATCACAGAGCGTATCCTTTTCTATACTGGCGTTTCGCATAAAATCGGTGAAGTTCACGATGGTGCGGCAACAATGGACTGGATGGAACAAGAACAAGAGCGTGGTATTACTATCACATCTGCAGCTACAACCTGTAGCTGGAATAAACATCATATTAATATTATTGATACACCTGGTCACGTGGACTTCACAATTGAAGTGGAGCGTTCTTTACGTGTGCTTGATGGCGCTGTAGGTGTTTTCTGTGCAGTGGGTGGTGTTCAGCCGCAATCTGAAACGGTTTGGCGTCAAGCTGATCGTTACAGTGTTCCTCGTATCGCATTTGTAAACAAAATGGATCGTACGGGTGCTGAATTTTTCCGTGTTGTAAGTGAAATCGAAAGCCAACTTGGGCACAACGCTGTACCATTGAATGTGCCAATCGGCGCTGAAGATGGATTTAAAGGTGTGATTGACCTTGTGAGTATGAAGGCGTTTGTATGGAATGATGAAGCCATGGGCTCTGATTATTCTGTTGAAGACATTCCTGCTGAATTACAAGATCAAGCTGATGAATACCGTGAAGTATTGATGGATGCAGTATCCATGGTTGACGAAGAGTTGATGGAGCTTCACTTAGAAGGTGAAGAAATTCCTTTGGCTCAATTAAAAGCTGCGATTCGTAAAGCGGTTTTGGACATTTCAATTATCCCAGTATTATGTGGCACAGCATTTAAAAACAAAGGTGTTCAGACTTTATTGGATGCAGTGACAGATTATATGCCTGCACCAGTTGATGTCCCTGCAATTAAAGGTGTGAAAATTGATTCGGACGAAGAGGATTCGCGCCCATCATCTGATGATGCGCCATTTGCTTCTTTGGCATTTAAAGTAATGACTGACCCGTTTGTGGGTGTGCTTACTTTCTTCCGTGTGTATTCAGGTGTTTTGGAATCAGGTTCTTATGTGTTGAACTCGGTGAAAAACAAACGTGAACGCGTAGGCCGTATTTTGCAAATGCATGCTAACGACCGTAAAGAGATTAAAGAAGTGCGTGCTGGTGATATTGCTGCAGCAGTTGGCCTTAAAGCAACAACAACAGGTGATACACTTTGTGATATGGATAACCCAATCGTGCTTGAGCGTATGGAATTCCCAGAGCCAGTGATTTCTGTTGCAATTGAGCCTAAGACAAAAGCTGACCAAGAAAAAATGGGTGTTGGCCTTGGTAAATTGGCTGCAGAAGATCCTTCTTTCCGTGTGAAAACTGATGAAGAAACAGGTCAAACTATTATTTCTGGTATGGGTGAGCTTCACTTGGAAATTCTGGTTGATCGTATGCGTCGTGAATTTAACGTAGATGCAAATATTGGTAAGCCTCAGGTTGCATACCGTGAAACCATCCGTGGTTCCGGTAAATTTGAAGGTAAGTTTGTTCGTCAGTCTGGTGGACGTGGTCAGTTTGGTCATGTTTGGTTGGAAATTGCTCCAATGGAAGCTGGTGAAGGATTCAAGTTTGAAGATAAAATCACTGGTGGTGTTGTTCCTCGCGAATATATCCCAGCAGTAGGTAAGGGCTGTGAAGAAGCGATGAACAATGGTGTTCTTGCTGGGTTCCCTATGGTGGACATTCAGGTTGCACTTGTTGATGGCTCTTATCATGACGTGGATTCAAATGAGATGGCGTTTAAAGTTGCTGCATCTATGGGCTTCCGTAAAGGTTGTTCAGAGTGTCAGCCTGTGATTCTTGAGCCGATGATGAAAGTTGAAGTGACAACGCCTGAAGATTATATGGGTGATGTTGTTGGCGATTTAAATCGCCGTCGTGGTAAAATTCAAGGTATGAGTGACCGTGGTATTGCCAAGGTTGTTGATGCTGAAGTCCCATTGTCTGAAATGTTTGGTTATTCGACTGCGTTGCGCTCTATGTCGCAAGGTCGTGCAACATATACCATGCAATTTGTACATTATGAAGAAGTCCCGCGTAATATTACTGAAGAAATTATTGCAAGTGTGAAAGGTTAGGAGAGAGTAAATGTCTAAGGAAAAGTTTGAACGTAATAAGCCGCATGTGAACATTGGTACGATTGGTCACGTGGATCACGGCAAAACCACATTGACAGCAGCAATCACCAAAGTATTGGCTGAAGCTGGTGG
>JALUWH010000201.1 GCA_027019685.1 Ghiorsea sp.
TAAAATCTTGGGCAGACATGGATGCCAAAGCTTGATTAAAATGAAGTAAAAGAACGGCATCCACACCTGCACTTTTTAAATCTTCCAAACGCTCATGCAAATGCGATAAACGCCGTGGAGCTTCTTCAGGAAACAAAAATGCTCGTGGGTGTGGCTCAAAGGTAATCACCACCGATTTTGCATCATCTAATGCAGTAGCATGACCATTTAGTTCCGCCAACACTTGTTGGTGCCCCATGTGTACACCATCAAAATTGCCAATGGTTATAGTACAACCGTTTAAGCCTGCTTTTTTTGCAGCATCAAATGAACGTAAAACTTGCATAGGCTGAAACATAAGAACACAGCCATCCTATGTCGAGCAAACAATCTAGACCTTGAAAGATTATATGACTTAACCTATATAGATTAGAACTTGCTAATATATTAAACTACATTATACTTCGCCATCCAATTTTAAAGGTAAAAGGAGATGTTAAACGTGTCTTTCTCATCCATAACCCAACGCCTGACATGGTTTGCACTCATATGTGTCTCACCAATCATTGGCCATGCAGCCGATACATTATCGCTCAAAGATAGTGTTTCTTTTGCACTTGAACATAATCGTATGTTGTCTGTTGCTAAAGCACAAGTGCAAGCTGCTGAAGCACAAGCTGATACTGCCACAGGGCAACTTATGCCACGTTTAGACCTTTCCACAGGTTTATTTCGCACCAATTCACCACTCAATACCTTTGGCACCAAACTACAGCAACAAGGTGTAACGATTGCCGATTTTGATCCTGCTTTATTAAACAACCCTGCTTATATTAATAACTATCTAACCCGCCTTAACTTAACCATGCCCTTGTTTGCTGGTGGTGCAAATTGGGCTGCACGGGCAGCTGCTAAATCTCAAGCCCAAGCATCCACATACCAATTTGACTTCCGCAAACAGCAAATGATTTATCAAACGATTGCTGCTTATGTACAAACCCGCCAAGCCTTGGCACAAGTTGAAGCACAGCAACATGCTGTACGCGCTGCCAAAAACCGTTGGCATGATGCCCAAGCCTTGAAAAAACGTGGCATTGCCATCGAAAGTGATGTCATGGATGCGCATGTTTATGTGTTACGCAATCAAGTTGCGCTTGCTCAAGCCAAAGCACAATATCAAGATAGCCTTGAAAATCTGCACTTGGTCTTAGGCATGAAAAATACGAAACAAGCACCCATCTTAGCAGAACCTGTCATTCAATTTCAGGCTGAAAGTGTTGAAGTACTCTTGGCACAAGCTTATACCAACCGTGCTGACTTATTGGCATTGCAAAGTAGTGTTGAAGCCGCCACTGCAGGCAAACGCCAAGCCCAAGCAGGTTATTATCCGCATATCAATTTAATCGCCGCCAAAGAGTGGAATAGCGACACCTTTGGTTTAAAAAATGATAATACAACCGTAGGCATTAACTTAACCATGAATCTTTTTGCAGGCGGTTCCAACAGTGCACAAACACGTGCCGCAGAGTCCAAACGTATTATGGCAAGTTTACAGTTGGAAGATAAACGTCAACAAATTGCCAATGAAGTACGTCAAGCATGGCGTGGGCTGCACATTGCTGAACAACGCTTACAGAGCGAAACAGAAGCTCTGAACCAAACTTTGGAGTCGTTACGCATTAAATCCTTGCGTCAAAAGCAAGGTTTAGAGAAAACATCTGACTTGCTCGATGCTCAAGCTCGTGCTGATGCATCTAAAGTCGCACAAATTCAAGCCAAATATGATTATATGATTGCAAAAGCCGCCTTATTGCTAGCAGCGGGCACATTACATGAAGGGGTAGTTCAATGAACAACATCAAACAAAAATTAACATACATCACTTTAATTGCAGCCGTGACCAGTCTTGTCGCTTGCTCAGATGAATCTGCACAAGTCACTACAAACTACCCTACGGCAACAGCACAAACCATGACCGTACACCAACAAGCTGTACCCGCATATTATACCACCAGTGGTACGGTAACTTCTGACCATCGTGTATCTATTAGCTCACGTTTATCGGGTTATATCCGTGAATTAACGGTACGTGAAGGCGATCAAGTCAAAGCTGGGCAAATTTTGGTGCGTGTTGACCCTGTTGATGCCAAACAAGCTTTGATTCAAGCCAAAGCAGATTTAGCAGATGCAGAAGCCGACTTAAATCGTTATAAGGAACTGTTTAAATCGGGTGCTGTATCCAAACAGCAGTTATCCAAGATTGAACTGCGTTATACCGTTGCCAAATCCCAAGTGAAGCAAGCCAGCAACCAATTAAGTTATGCTGAGGTACGCTCACCTGTTGCTGGTGTAGTGGTAGAAAAACGCCTTAGCCAAGGTGATTTAGCAGCTCCTGGCATGCCGATTCTAACCATTGAAGACCCAGCAAGCCTATTGGTAGAAACCTATGTATCTGAAGGTTTTATCAGTAAAATTCATGAAAATGCGATTGTGGATGTCACCATTCCATCATTACACCAAACTTTTGAAGGTACTGTGCGCCAAGTGGTGCAAGCTGCCGACCCTGTTTCACACCAATTCTTGGTAAAAGTAGCTCTTAAAGCTTCTGCAGATATTCATCCAGGTATGTTTGCTCAAGCTGGTTTCCGTGTGGGTGAACGTCAGGCCATTCTCGTGCCACAGTCCACATTAAAAACACACTCAGGTTTACATGCGGTATATGTGCTTGATGCCCATGGTATCAGCCAATATCGCCTTGTTCGACTTGGACAAACATTGGGTGATAAAGTTGAAATTGTTGCCGGTTTACATGATGGCGACACCATTGTTTGGGGTAACCCAAACATTAAAACTGGTATGAAAATCCAAGCTGAAAACGGTAAATAACCATGGCTGAACAAGAAAATAAAACTCAAGAACCCTTAAATATCGCAGGTAAGCTGGGTTTGGTGTCAATGAAGACCAATTTGACCCCTATTATCAGCATTTTGATTCTATTGATTGGTGTTTTTGCGCTATTTATTACACCGCGTGAAGAAAACCCACAAATTGATGTGCCTGCTGCTAATGTGATTATTCAAATGAATGGTGCAAGCCCAGAGGAAGTGCAAAACCTTATTGTACACCCTATGGAAATGGTGTTGCGCGAAATGAGTGGTGTTGACCATACCTATGGTACAGCCATGGGTAATGTTGGCGTTGTCACCGTGGTGTTTGAAGTGGGTGCCGATACAGAAATAAGCATGGTTAAGTTGTATGACCGTATCATGCAAAACCTAGACCGTATTCCGCCTGGTGCATCCCAACCCTTGGTTAAACCCATGGATGTAAACGAAGTACCTGCAGCAGTGATTACACTTTCATCCAGCGAACTTGATGGGTTAAGCTTAAAACGCCTTGCAGAACGCGTACGTGAACAGCTAGCGCCGCTAGAAGGTGTATCTGTTGCTGATATTATTGGTGGTCGTGACCATGAGGTACGTATTGAAATCGATCCTGCCAAAATGGCTGGCTATAAAATTACCTTAGACCAACTGCATAATGTATTGATGAGTGCCAACACAGGTGGCCCTGTAGGTGAACTTGTTGGCAACAACCGCGTAAGCAAAGTTTGGTTATCGGGTTATTTGGAAAATGCACAAGAAGTCGGCGCATTAATCGTGGGTAGCCATGGTGGCAAGCCTGTTTACCTTCGTGATATAGCAACCATTGTGGATGGCCCTGCCGAAGTAACACAATTGCATCGTATTGCTTATGGCCCTTCTGCTGAGCATGGTGCACAAACAGGTTCAGAGCCTGAAATGAATGCAATTTCAATTACACTGGCAAAACAACGTGGTACCAATGCTGTATTTGTTACACAACGTATCGTTGATAAACTGGAAACACTTAAAGGTGACTTTATTCCAAGTAATGTGCGTGTCGATATTACCCGTGATTCGGGTGAAAAAGCCAATGCAGCGGTAAATTATCTGGTAGAACATTTGGCGATTGCCATTGGCTCCGTGATTATCATCTTATTGCTATTCTTGGGCTGGCGTGAGGCAACGATTGTTACAATGAACATTCCTTTGATTTTGTTTATTGTGCTTGCGATTGGTTTCCTAGCTGACCAAACCATCAACCGTATCACCCTATTTTCGCTTATTCTTGCGCTGGGGCTGTTGGTCGATGATGCCATTGTGGTGATTGAGAATATTCATAGGCATTTACACAAAGGTGTAAAAAATTCTGCAGAAAAAGCCAAATTGATTATCCGAGCCACCAATGAGACGGGTAAACCGACGATTGTAGCGACTATTGCTGTGATTCTTGCCTTTATCCCTATGGGTTTTGTCACAGGTATGATGGGGCCATTTATGGCGCCCATTCCATTCAATGTTCCTTTGGCTATGGGCGCATCGTTAATTATTGCTTATGCATTTACCCCATGGATTGCCCAGCGCTTCTTGCCCAATAAAATGGTTGAGCCAACCATGGAAGAGCAAGATGAAGACCCCAAAGATTGGGTGCATACCACATACATGAAGTATGCTACACCACTGGTTGAGAGCGCTAAAGTTCGCCTTATCTTCTGGATAGTTGTAGCTGCTTTATTTATTGGGGCAATGTTGCAACCTGCATGGCAATTTATCCGCCCATCTGGCATCAATGGTCCATTAACAATGGGTGGCGTGGAATTAAAAATGTTGCCCAAAGGCAACCAAAATACTTTTAATATCACTATTGATTTACCCGAAGGTAGTACCATGGAAGAAACAGACCGTGTTGCTAGAGAAATTGGTAACATCTTGCGCCAACATGAAATGGTGAAAGACTATGAAACTTTTGTTGGTCGTGGTGGACCTATTGATTTTAATGGTATCTTACGTGGTGCTGCACTGTTCCGCGAAGCACCACATTTGGGTGAAATTCGGGTGAACTTACGCAATAAACATGAACGTAGCCTTCGTTCAGAAGATATTGTGTTGGAGCTACGTGAAATGTTAGCACCAGTATTTGCTGAAAACCCTTTAGCATCCATTAAATTGGTAGAAGATCCACCAGGTCCACCAGTGCGAGCAACCTTATTGGCTGAAATTTATGGCCCTGATTATGCCAAACAAAAAGAAGTAGCAGCAGAAGTACGTAAAACATTTGCTAACACTTATGATGTTGTAGACTTAGATGACTCCATTGGTGCATCACAAACCCAGCTCAACATCAAAGTGGACAAAGAAAAAGCTGCACGTCTTGGTGTGGTTACACAGCAAGTTGAAGTAGCATTGCGAGACTTCTTATCTGGCTATAATTTTGGTGCAGTACACATTGAAGATGAGCGTCATATCGTAAATCTACATGTACAATTGCCACGCTCCATGCGGGTCAATGCTGAAAACCTAAATCAAATTTATGTCAGCTCTCCTCAAGGTCCAGTAGCACTATCCGCGATTGCGACAGTAGAAGAAAGCACCGTAAAAAATCCTATTTTCAGTAAAGATGGACACACTGTAGTCTATGTATCTGCTGAACCAAAACAGGGTTCACAAGTCTATTCTTTGCTTGATATTGATAGTAAAATTGACGGTCAAAAGCTGGCAGGTGTTGAACTGAAAACAGGTGGTATGCGTTTTACGGACACAGCCCCTGAAGACACCTTTGGTTACCACATGCTTTGGGATGGTGAAATGCGCCTTACACTGGATGTGTTCCGTGACTTGGGTGCAGCATTCATCGTGGCTATGGTATTAATTTACCTATTGATGGTGGCATATTATGGCCAGTTTATTCTTCCTATGTTGGTTATGGCACCAACAGCATTAACCATGATTGGTATTTTTCCAGGTCATGCCATCACAGGGCAGCCCTTCACAGCCACATCCATGATTGGGATGATTGCACTAGCGGGGATTGTAGTACGGAACTCAACTTTGTTGATTGATTTCATCCTTGAATACAGAAAAGAAGGGTATGACCTCAAAACATCGGTGCTTGAAGCTGGTGCCGTACGTGCTCGCCCTATCCTGCTTACAGCCATTGCTGTAGTGGCTGGCACATCCATCATGATTACTGACCCTGTATTTGGTGGTTTGGGTGTGTCTATGGCGTTTGGTACGGTTGCAGCAACAATTCTTACGCTATTTGTAACACCATTAATGTATTATCTATGGCAACGCGGCAAACCAGACCCAGCCGTGAAAAACTGATAACTCTAAATAAAAACCCAGCCGTAAAACGCTGGGTTTTTCTGTACCTCCCTCCTACGCACTTCTACAAGCAAAAAGCCTCCCCTAACTTCCCATTAAAAACCATAATCATCATAAGTACACTTATATTTGACCTTACTCTATTTAGCATATATCTTTTTTTTATCATTTTACAGGAGAAATAAAATGCGTATTTTAATATTAATGATTACTGCGATGTTTATGAGTAGTGGTATTGCACAAGCCGATGCTGGTGCAAAGGGTGCTCTGGTTGGAGCTGGTGTTGGTGCCATGATTGGACACAATAAAGGCAATACTGCTAAGGGAGCTGTAATAGGTGCAATTGGTGGTTATGTATTAGGAAGTGCTGTTGGAGCAGCCAATGCATCAGAACGTCATGATAACCGTCGTGAAGTTGTTAAACGCGATGAACATAAGGACTCTTACAAGCATAATCAAAAAGGACAGGCTCGTGTCGTGAAGCGCTCGAAAAATCGTTGCCATGAAGCACAAGAGTTTTATAACAAAGCATTTCAAGTTCAAAGTGTAGCCAAACAAACTTACTTATTAGAAAAAGCTGCCTGGTTTTGTCCTCAAGATGCTCGTGTACATAATGACTTGGGTGTAAGTTATTATAACCTTGGCGGAAAATTAAATAATAAGCGTGCTCGCGATCAATTTAAAATCGCTTTATACCTTCGTCCAAACTATAAAGCAGCAAAACAAAACTTACGTAGAATGAACTATTAAGCCATAATATTTTATATGCGTACAACAACGCAATAAAATAGAAAGCATTCTTATATAATTATAAAGCCTAGCATTTTCATGCTAGGCTTTTTTAATAGCTAAACTTCAAAATCAATTTTTCACCAAAGAACTACAAACATATTCATAGCCTAAGGTTTCTTCATATAATTAGTCATGCGAAGCTTCTTTGAATAAGCAATCAATATTCTGATTCCACTCATTATGGTATGATTTCAACCATTTATCCGCTTGCGTTTCACCGCTTTCAACCACCTCAAATAATGGTTTAAGGTATTGCATTTCACATCTACCTTTATCATCACAAATATTGATATTTTTTAGCCCTTCTTTTGCCATATTTAACACAATTTCAGCATAAAACTGCACATTATTATCTAGAAATGGTGTTTTTAGCGCAGTTTTTGGCACATTCTGCATCAACTCTACTACTTCTGCATGACTCCAGCCTTGCACCATATCCCAAGCCTTATTTAAGATTTTTTCATCATACAACAGTCCTTTCCACAATGCGGGCAGTGCTGAAATCCAATCCCAACCACCTGCATCTGCACCACGCACCTCAATAAACTGCTTTAAGCGTACTTCAGGGAATGTGGTGCTCACATGTAATTCCCAATCGGCATGTGTCGGATACTCACCTGGCAACATGGGCAGCTTGCCTTCTAAAAAGTCGCGAAAAGATTCGCCTGTGCAATCAATATATTCTGCATCACGCAATACAAAATACATCGGCACGTCCAAAACCCACTCTGTCCAAGCCTCAAAACCAAAATCATCTTCAAATACACACTTGGGAATTCCTGTGCGATTAGGATCTGTGTCTAACCAACAATCGGCTCGTGTAGACAATAAACCCGATGGTTTACCATCTTTAAATGGTGATGCGGCAAACATGGCTGTCACCATAGGTTGCAAGCAATAAGCAACCCGCATTTTTTTCGCCATATCTGCTTCGGATTCAAAATCTAAGTTGGCTTGCGTGGTTGCCGTGCGCAACATCATATCCAAGCCTTTATTACCCACTTTAACCATGTACTCACGCATCACATTATACCGTGCTTTAGGCATCCACGGAATATCGCCACGTTTCCATTTCGGCTGAAAGCCAACTGCCAAAAAGCCAATTTCTAATTCTTTGTTAAGTTGACGCAACAAGTCAAAATGACGACCTACCTCGTCATGCGTTTCATGTATGGTTGCCAGTGGTGCGCCTGACAATTCAAGTTGACCACCTGGCTCTAAAGTAATGGATGCCATCCCATGTTTAAGTGCAATCGGATTGCCATTTTCAAGCACAGCAAGCCATTGTTCATCATGATTCCAATCTGCCAATCGCTGTAACAAATGTTGAATACTTTTTTCACCGAAATACGGAATAGGTCGCAATGTTTGCGTACAGTACCCAACTTTTTCATGCTCTGTACCAATCTTCCAAGCTTCTCTTGGTTTATTGCCACGGCGGAAATAATCAGCCAATTCTTCTCGATAAATGCGCGTATGTTCCAAAATCATTCCCCATCATCTAGCTTGCGTATGTGGAAACATACCCATGACAACAAAAAACAACCACCCTAAAGCGGTTACGGTTAGTTTTCGCCAGTGTCTTCAAGGCACTTGGGCGGATAGAATCTTATTGTTTTCCTTATTATTGGTCATTGCATTTTTATGGTTACAAATTTCACAGACACTCAATCAAGGCACCCCCACTGCTTACATTTATCACGGTAATACACTGTTAGCAAAATACCCCCTGCCTGATGACCAGCATATTATTCATGTCGCAGCACAAGGTGAAATAGGTATATCTGATATTGAAATATCTAAAAATGGTATTCGTTTTGATAGCTCACCATGCACCACCCACCATTGCATACTTGCAGGCAGCAAAAGGTATGCAGGCAGTGTGATTGCCTGTGTACCCAACCATATTATGGTGGTCATTCGTGGCTCAGATAAAGAAAATAAAGAAAGCATCAAGTTTGATGCCATATCTGAGTAAACATGGTTAAGCAAAAAATAAACATTCCACCACGCCCACCACTTGCATTGTTGCAACAGCAAGCAGTTTGGCTTTCGTTCGTACTGTTGGCGATTGGTTTACATGTGTTTGAAGCAGCACTACCCAGTTTAGGTCCATGGTTTAAGTTTGGTGTAGCCAATATCATGACCTTATTGGCACTGATGTATTTAGGAGCTAGGGCTGCATTCACCCTCGCCATTGCCCGCGTCATCATCGGCAGCATGTTTATCGGCACATTATTCACGCCCACCTTTTTTATCAGCCTTACTGGTGCCTTATCTGCCGCCACAGTGATGGTGATTTTTTACAAACTCATACCACGCATCAGCCTTATAAGTTTAAGTTTACTGGCTGCAATCGCCCACATGTCTGGACAATTTATAGCCGTAGAAACATGGTTTATTCAACAGCCTGCCCTGTATTACCTACTACCCCCATTACTATCCTTATCTTGCATCAGTGGTTGGATCAACGGAGCAATCGCAACATATATATGGCAAAAACTAAAAATGGAGCGCGAACAATGAACAAACCCAATATCACGCATCAAGACATTATCACTTTCTGGTTTAAAACATTAGCGCCCAAACAATGGTTCATAAAAGATATAGCACTTGATAAACTTATTACTGAGCAGTTTCATGCCGTACACCATGCCGCCATGCTTGGTGAACTTTATATGTGGCGCGAAACACCTGAAGGCAGGCTTGCCGAAATCATTGTCTTAGACCAGTTTTCTCGCAATATGTTTCGTGATACACCTAAAGCTTTCGCATCGGATACACTTGCTCTAATTCTAGCCCAAGAAGCCATTCGCCAAGGCGATGACCAGCGCATTGATATTGAGCAACGCTCTTTTATGTATATGCCTTATATGCACAGTGAATCAGCTTTGATCCATGAACAAGCTGTGAAACTATTTGGTCAGCCTGGCGCTGAATACAACTATGAATTTGAGTTGAAACATAAGGCTATTATTGACCAGTTTGGGCGTTACCCGCACCGCAACGCAATTTTGGGTCGTAAATCAACACCTAAAGAAATCGCTTTCCTTAAACAACCTGAATCTTCATTCTAGATCATCATCTTTTTTGTTTTCTAAAGGTGGCAGTTTTCGATTGGGTTTATTGTATCTTTTCCATAAATAAGAACCCAACCAAATCGCCGCACCTGCAGCTAAAGCATAGATGAGCGCAGAATCTTCACTGGAATTACTTGCAAAGTATCCTTTCACTTTGGCCACCAACCTTGTTCTTGGAAGGATAATACCTGTGTGCCCGCCAATAAAAAATGATCCAAAAGCTTAATGTCTAACGTATGACAAGCTTCAATCAGTTGACCCGTTAAAGCAATATCTTGTTCGCTAGCTAAAGCTGTACCTGCTGGATGATTATGAAAAATAATCAAACCTTTGGCATCCAGTTCCAAAGCACGTTTAATCAAAGTGCGGGGATATACCACAGCCCTATCCACCGTGCCTTCAAACAATATTTCAGTGGAAATGCACTGGTTTTGTTGATCGGTAAACAGCGCACCAAAGTATTCAATGCTTTTGTCTTGAAGCTTGAGGCGCAACCAAGCTTTGACCGTTTCGGGTGAGTCTAGCTTAGGTTTTGATGCCAGTTCCGACTCAAGATAACGTACTTGCGCTGCTTTCATGAGTTTTAAGAACTGCGCCGATTCTTTACCCAAACCTTCAACCGTTTGCAGCTCTTGAGTCTGTGCATCAAACACACCTGCCAAGGTTTCAAACTGTTTTAATAGGCGCTTGGCAATGGGTTTCACATCTTTGCGAGGAATCGCATATATAAGCAGCAACTCCAATACTTCATATTCATGAAACCCATCAAGACCATGCTCGGCAAACCGTTGTTTTAACCTAGCCCTATGACCTTGAACGGACGTATCCATATAGGTATCAACCAATCAACAATACCTGATTAAAAAGCATTGCTCTGAGCTTGTGCTTCTTTCTTTTCCCTAGCAATACGCTGACGTTCAATCTCATCTTGCATCGCTTTATAGTTTTTAGGGTAAGTGTAACGCATATATGTGGTGGTATCAGGCCAACCTCTAGATACTTTCAGCTTGATACCATCTTTAAGCTGCCATTGATATACAACCTTACCCAAACCAATATTGCCTGAAGCAGTATCTGGCTCTCCATATTTACTAGCGACCATGTTTTTAATTTTTAAAACTTGTTGGTTATCCATCCTACTTGGAAAAGTATATTGCGCATAAGCAAACCAATCATTTACAGTGTAACCCATATAAAGTTGGCTACTCCCTTTTAATACCTTAGAAGTATAATAATAATCGCCCCACTTATTTTTGTCTTCTGATTTGACTCCTGCACCAGCTTTTTTAATCGCAGCCATCATAACATCACGATTGGCACACTTTATAAAAACTCCAAATAATTTTGTGCTTGCACCTTCTTGGCATGAAGCCATTTCCATGATTGCCAAGACATCCTTCAAATTATTCTGAGCATGCAGATTCCCCTGCTTCGCAGCCTTGCGATACCAAGCAACAGCTTGTTGATAATCTTGGGTAACACCTTGACCATTTTGGTACATCCACCCTAAATTATTTTGAGCAGAAGCATGCCCCTGCTCCGCAGCTTTACGATACCAAGCAACAGCTTGTTGATAATCTTGAACAACTCCCTGACCATTATCATACATAACCCCTAAATTATACTGAGCATTCACATGCCCCTGCTCCGCAGCCTTACGATACCAAGCAACAGCTTGTTGATAATCTTGGAGAACACCTTGACCATTTTTGTACATAACCCCTAAATTAGTCTGAGCCCTCGCATGTCCTTGCTTCGCAGCCTTACGATACCAAGCAGCAGCCTGCTTATAATCTTGAGCAACTCCCTGACCATTATCATACATAATCCCTAAATTATACTGAGCAGACGCATCCCCCTGCTCCGCAGCCTTGCGATACCAAGCAACAGCTTGTTGATAATCTTGAGCAACTCCCTGACCATTATCATACATAACCCCTAAATTATACTGAGCATTCGCATACCCCTGCTCCGCAGCTTTACGATACCAAGCAACAGCTTGTTGATAATCTTGGGGAACACCTTGACCATTTTTGTACATAACCCCTAAATTATACTGAGCAACCTTATTACCTGATTTCGCCAGCGGTTCCCAAAAAGTAAATGCTATGGCATAATCTTTTTGATTATATGCAACAAGACCTTTGTCAAAATTGTCATTTGCCCAAGATATATTTGAAAAGCATAATAAGATTGTTAAAAGAATTAGTTTTTTCATCGTTTCCCCTCTTTTTTGTATATTTTAAATTTAAGCTAACCTTGATACATCAGCAAGACGTAAGAATAACCCTCGTAACCTTGCCAACAATGCCAAACGATTCGTTTTAATAGCATCATCATCAGCCATCACCATCACCCCATCAAAGAAGGTATCTACAGGCTCTCTCAAACCTGCCAACACTTGAAGTTGAGCTTTTGCATTATCTGGGAAGTTACCCTCAGCTTGCTGCAATGCTTTGAACAATGCTTTTTCTGCATCTTCCGCCATCAAGCTTTCATCAATATTAGTGCTAACATCGCCCGCTTTTTTCAATATATTCGCAATACGTTTATTCGCCGCAGCCACAGCTTGCCCAGCTTCTGAATCTGCAAACCCTGTTAATAAACTCGCCACTTTCAAATGCTGATGCAATGGCAATGCCAAATTCGCACCCAATGCTGCATCACATGCAGGTTTGGTCACATCAAAGCCTTCAGCTAGACCCAAGAAACGCTCATGAATAAAGGTAAGCACGGCTGCCTGAGTTTCATCACTAATCGCAATGGTTACCCGCTGTTGATTCCATTGCTTAGATGCTTCCTGCAACACATCCTGCAAGGTCATATCAATCGGATTGTTTTCATCCGCCAACAAACGTACAAGCCCAATGGCTGCACGACGCAAGGCAAATGGGTCAGCACTTGCCGTTGGAATTTTACCCAAGTGGAAATAACCCAACAACTTATCTGCGCGTTCAACCACAGCAATAGCTTTGGCAATTGGTGAAATTGGCAAATCATCATCTGCACCTGCTGGGGCATAATGTTGGCTGATGGCTTGCGAGACTTCTTTGCTTTCACCATCCATGTCTGCGTAAATACCACCCATATAACCTTGTAGTTCAGGGAACTCGCCCACCAAACCAGTGGTTAAGTCGGATTTACATAAATATGCTGCACGTTGCGCTACATTAGCATCCACACCCAGCTTATCTGCATTATCCAACACAAAACCACGCAAGCGGCGCACTTGGTCGCCCACCATGCCAAGCCCATCTTGGAATACGATTTCAGATAATTTTTCTACGCGTGATTCCAATGTTTCTTTCGGGTCACGCTCAAAGAAGAACATCGCATCAGCCAAACGTGCATTAACCACGCGCTCATTGCCATGCGCCACCATGGCAGGGTCTTTGGACTTGATGTTGGCAACTGCAAAAAACACATTGGATGTGTTGCCATCTTTATCTTTGGTCGAGAAGCAGCGTTGATGATGCTTGAGCTCAATACGGCTCACTTCAATCGGTAACTTCAAAAATTCTTCCAAATAATGTCCTGTAATCACATGCGGCCATTCGGTTAAGTCGGTGACTTCTTCAACCAAATCATCATCTTCCACCAAGGATACACCCACAGCCTTCGCTGCCTCTGATAAACCTTGCGCAATGCTCGCTTTCCGCGCTGCCCTATCAGCAACTACCATACGCTCATTCAGCCAAGCAAACGGGTCTGTAACACTGATGTCACCCTTAGCGTCTTTACACATTCTATGACCATAAGATGCTGTACCCGCTTGAATACCTGCAAACTCAAATGGAATCACATCATCGCCCAAACGCGCCACAATCCAGCGAATCGGACGAATAAATGCATCGCTCCTCGTATCCCCATCCTGCCATTGCATTTGTTTAGGGCTTGGCAAACCACGCAAAGTTGCAGGCATGGATTCAGCAATAATATCAGCCACTTTTTTACCTTTGACTGTGATAGTCGCTTTCATATATTTGGCTTTACCATCACCTTTATCGGTAAACTCAAAATCGGATACATTTAAACCTGATTTCCGCGCAAAACCTTCCGCAGCCTTGGTTGGTTCACCATCTTTGAGTGCGATATTTTCAGGAGGCCCCCAAATCACTTGCTCGCGATCTGCTTGCATAATCGGGCAATTTTCAGCATGAACCAATAAGCGGCGAGGCGTTACACCCAACACCAAATCCGATGTTTCAATATTTGCATCATTAAACACTTTAGCCAGCGCTGTTTTCAAAGCATTACCCATGCGAGGCGCAACACCTGCAGGGATTTCTTCTACACCAATTTCAATCAACAATGGTTTTTTCATCGCTTTGCCACCTTAGAAACTTTGCTGCCGCACATGATTAAAATAACACCCATTATTTTATTCATGATTCTACCCCCGCATACCCTTGGGCAACGGTGCGCGATAATCCTCGCACCCTGCCAATAAAGCGTTGCCGCTCTGCCACAGAAATTGCACCACGCGCATCAAGTAAGTTAAAAGCATGAGAAGCTTTGATCACTTCCTCATACGCAGGTAAAAACAAATCATTTTCAGCCAGTTTTTTACAATCTTTTTCAGCTTGGTCGAATTGCTGTTGCAAAAATTCGATATTCGCATGTTCAAAGTTGTATGCGGAAAACTCTTGTTCATTGCGCAAAAACACATCGCCATACATCACCTTTTTACCATCAGGCTGCTCCACCCACACAAGGTCATACACATTTTCTACGCCTTGGATATACATCGCCAAGCGCTCTAAACCATAAGTAATCTCGCCCGGTGTACGGCTAAGCTCCACACCACCTACTTGTTGGAAGTAGGTAAACTGAGTTACTTCCATGCCATTAAGCCAGACTTCCCAACCCAAGCCCCATGCACCAAGCGTTGGCGATTCCCAATCATCTTCCACAAAACGAATATCGTGAACATCCGTATCAATGCCAATCTCACGCAACGATGCCAGATACAAATCCAAAATATCTTCGGGTGCAGGCTTTAAAATCACCTGAAACTGATAATAATGTTGTAAGCGGTTGGGGTTTTCACCATAGCGGCCATCTGTTGGGCGGCGGCATGGCTGCACATAAGCTGTGCGCCAATCTTTATCATCCAACACACGCAAAAATGTAGATGGGTGAAACGTGCCTGCACCCATAGAACTATCATAAGGCTGCTGCACTACGCAGCCCTGCTTTGCCCAAAAGTGCTGCAATGTCAGCAATAAATCTTGAAATGTCACGGTTAAACGCTCCGATAAAAAATATACAAAAAGATAATTTGCCGCAAACTATAACCCATCACGCATTTTCGTCATTACATAAGTTCTTTTTGTCTTTCCCCCTTATTATCCGCATAGTAAGCCAATGCGTATAATGGTTAAAAGGGTGAAACATATATCATGAATACACCTGCTCATGCCATCATCAACTTGTTGTTAGCTGGCAAGACAAACCGCAAACAATATGCCTTACCTATTATGATAGGCGCGCTTCTGCCCGACTTTTCTATGTTTCTATTTTATGTATGGGAAAAATATAAGGGTGTATCCGAAAGCATTATCTGGAATGATTTGTATCACCAACCTGCATGGCAAGCTCTCTTCAATACTTTTCATTCATTCCCTTTGCTGGCAGTGGCCTGTTTTGTAGCATGGCGAGCCCGACTAACCACATGGGCTGTATTTTTTGCCAGTATGTTTGTCCACTCAATTTTCGATTTTCCTGTGCATCATAATGATGCACACCAACACTTTTTTCCTTTCTCTGACTATCAGTTTATCAGCCCAATTTCTTACTGGGATCCCGCTCATTATGGGTTGTGGGTAGGTGGTTTAGAATTACTGACTGTTCTGGTTGGCTCTGCATTTATATTACGACAAGCAGAAAAAAGAACCGCCTTAAAACGAAGCGTGCTGGCAATCGCCAGTATCTACCTCATCTTTTGGGGTTTTGCTTTGCTTATGTGGTTGTAACAACTTTCGAACTAAGATAACCACCCGTTTTTCTCAGATATTCCAAAAAAATCTCATCAAAGTTATCCACAACTGAATGTTTAACCGACTCCCGCTTTAAAACTGTCTCGCTCCAATCAGCCACCCTTTCACTAAACAGGTTAAGTTTATGCAACTGTTCAGCCAATTGTAGACGCAAGAATATAGGGGCGTATGCCGCATCAACCAAAGAAAAATGCTTACCTGCAAAATAAGGGCCATCAGCATCAATAACTTTCTCTAACTGATTAAATTGCTCAGCTAGCTTCTCCTTTAATTCACCAAACTCTTTTTCATCCTCTTCACGCAACATTGCAAACATAGTCATGGTGATTGCTGAAGCAAACTCTGTCCATGAACGGTGTTTTGCTTTTTCTAGTAAATCTTTGGGATGAAGGCTTGGCGCATAACATTCGTCAAGATACTCAGCAATAACTGCCGACTCAAAAACAACAGTATCGTCAACTTTTAATACAGGCACTTTCCCTAAAGGCGAGAGCTCTGTAAACCAATTGGGTAAGTTCTTAAGATCAATATAGGTCGTCTTATAGGCAATATTTTTCTCACATAATATAATGGCTGAACGTTGAACAAAGGGGCAAACTTTAAAACTTATTAATTCAGGTTGTGATTGAGAATCCATGATACCTCTCCTGTGCTGCTGCTGTGCCTTATTGAGTAAATGCGGCAGGTATTGTATAGTGAATACCTGTTGGATAGTAACGGCGAAAGCATTCATTATGGACTGTTTGCTCTTCTGTTCATCGCATCATACATACGCTACTCAGGAGAAAACATATGAAAGTGCCAGCGTCTTTAGTCCTTCGTTTGCTGAGTTTAATGCTTGTTATCATTGGGCTCTCTCTGATGTTATATTCAGGTGCGCTGTTATCAGATGATATTATATCTGAGCCCAACACAAACCTTCAACTGACCCTAGGCACACTCTTATTACTAGTTGGTTTTATCGGCCCTGTTCGTATTATTTATAATGGTGCACAAGTGCCTGCTGAAATCCAGCGTACGATTATCATACTCGCTATCACCATACCACTTTCAGGCGCAAGCCTATTGTTTGCGGGCATGATGGATGAGCCAATATATAGCTTTTGGGCATATTTTTGCGTTGGTCTTCTGATTATATTGTCCGTCTTGCTTGGTTTTTATCCTTTAAGCAAAAGGTTTCCCAATAATTTTTATATTGGTGAGATGTTGAGCATTATAAAATCGGCAGGCATCGCTGGTGATAAAGAAAGTAGCCCCGCCGACCAAGCCATGATGCGCTGGACAACAGGGCGTGAGGGTGTCCCTGTGGGCAACAAAGCCCCTAATGGAACAGTGATTACCATGCAAGGTGAAGAAGTTCAGCTTTCTTCATTCTTTGGCAAAAATCCACTCGTGTTAAACTTTGGTTCTTACAGTTGCCCGCATCATAGAAAGCGTATCAATGAACTGTTGAATCTGATGAACAAATGGCAACATCAGAATATCGATTTTTTAACCGTATACACAGCCGAAGCACACACTGAGGATGGTTGGAAGTTGGAAGATCAATACGTTAATGATGCAGAATACACAAATGAAGATGATTTCTGTTTCTCTTATGCAACCACCATTGATGAACGCCGACACATGGCGGAATGGCTCATCAAAACCAAACATTTTGATATGCCTCTTGTGCTCGACACGATGCAAGATACGCTACTCAAAGCATACAATTCTTGGCCTATTCGCTTGTATGTTATCCATGAATCTAAAGTGGTTTACTGCGGCGACCAAGGACCCTTTGGCTATGAACCAAGCAGCGTTGATGCCGCATTGAAAAAGTGCTAAAAATGGGTGAAACAAGCCCTGCCCTCTGTGTAATATTCCCATCGCACATCTCCTTAATGGATATAAATATATTTCATATGATTATAGTTAGAGTATAAAGCAGAAGGGATTGATATTTACCCATCATGGGCTACGGTATGCATATATGATGAAGCTATACAGAAACAGTATAATAATTAGTTAGATTTGACACATATAAAAAATGGCAATAATTAAGAAATCAGCAATTCTAGAAAAGTATAATGTTGCCCAAACTACGCTATTAGATGATGATGCGGAAGTACGATATGCTGCAGGTAGGCTTAAAGAATCCTTCGAAGCGTTCTCATTTTCAAAAACTTATGATATTTTTCTTTCACACTCGTATTCAGATTCAAGAGTAGTTAAACAAATCAGAGACATGCTTATTAACAAAGGGTATTCAGTGTATGTTGATTGGATTGAAGACAAGCATCTTGATAGAGGAGCTGTTTCGGAACATACGGCACAAATCATTAAAAATAGAATGAATGGTTGTTCTTCATTAATTTATTTAACATCTAGCAATGCGGAAAACTCAGTATGGATGCCTTGGGAGCTAGGGTATATGGATGCACATACAGGCTTAGTAGCTGTTGCTCCAATTATTGATGATGATGAAGAATTTGAAGGGAGGGAATATTTAGGAATTTACCCTTATTTAGATTTAACCGAGGATAATTTTTATATCCAAACTAACTCATCTACGTGGGTTAATTTACAAGGGTGGATGAAAGGGGAAAAGCCTGAAGTACATAATAGTATATAACATCAATTTCTAATATGGGACAATGTAAAGCGAAAACCAAATTAGGTCATAGATGTAAGAAAATAGCACAAACTAATAAAAAGTTTTGCTATCAACATACAAACAAGACTGATAAAAGTGGGCTATTAGCAATAGCAGCTGGTGCTGCTATTGGTAATATTTTCTTTCCGGGCTTAGGTGGTATAGTGGTCGGTGGTGCTGTAGGTAAAATTGTGGGGGAAAATATCGTCATGACAAAAAAAGTGTTTGTAAGTTTTGATTTTGATAATGATAAAAAATTAAAAGACTTCATTATTGGTCAGTCTAGATTAGCTGATTCACCCTTTGAAATATCAGATCATTCTTTAAAAGAAGCTGCTCCTGAGCACAACTGGGAAGCAAAGGCTGACGCTGCAATTGCACGTTCAGACATTGTGGTTGTAATGGTTGGTCCTAACACGTATCGAGCACATGGAGTTCTCAAGGAGGTTCGTATGGCTCGCGCCAGAAATAAAAACATAGTCCAAGTCATAGGCTATAAAGACGGAAATTATACAGCCGTACCAAATGCAGGCAGGTTATATTCATGGAATTGGGATAATCTAAAAAAACTATTAGGATGACTTAATATGACCAATCTAAATACCGACTCATCATCTGTGCAGAGCTACCTTACTATCTTACAAAACATTATTAGTAGAATGGCTTCTAATAGCGCATCATGTAAAACATGGTGTGTAACATTAGTCTCTGCAATCTTAGTTTTAATTGCCGACAAATCCAAACCTGACTACGCGCTAATAGCGGTAATCCCTATCCTCCTCTTCTTTTTTTTGGATGCATACTATTTAGGATTAGAGCGTGGCTTTAGAGATTCGTATAATGAATTTATAAAAAAACTACATGCTAATAGTGCTGTAGTTGAAGACATATTTATAGTCTCACCTGGCGGCGGTACATTACATATTTTAGGCCTTACTTTTAAATCACTGTATTCAATATCAGTATGGCCATTTTATGGTGTGCTGCTAGTAATGGTGCAAGTGGCTAAAAAGTGTGTGTTATCCTAGAATATTAACCTTACGCAATAATCGGTAAAATAAGCTCCAAAGGTCTTGCAATAGCAGCTTTTAAGTCGTTGGCAACAATGTGTAGAAAGGGGTCATTGAGAAAGGGGTCAGGTCTTGTTTCGTGCATTCCTTCGTCAGTAGTATTGAAAAACTAAGGTTCTTCCTTTACTTTAGAGTCAGTAAATGAGGAATAGTGGTTATTTCTCCTAAGGTAATTAAACCAATAGGATTTTATATCATGCCTAATCCCGATGCACCTAAAATGATAACCTTTGAATCAGCACAAGAGCTAAGCAAATGGCTGCAAGCCAACCATGCCAGCGAAAGTGAACTTTTGATCAAAATGTTCAAGAAGGGCTCTGGTATTTCTAGTATAAGCTGGGATGAAGTCGTGGTTGAATCGTTGTGCTGGGGTTGGATTGATGGTCTCAAGAAATCCATTGATGACCAAGCCTACCTTCAACGGATTACGCCGAGAAAGGCGAACAGTAATTGGTCGAAACGAAACACAAAACATGTCGAACGCCTGATAAGTGAGGGTAAGATGCAAGAGTCGGGGCTTGTGCATGTTCGTGCTGCAAAAAAAGACGGTCGTTGGCAAAATGCCTATACAGTGAGTGATATGAAAGTGCCCGCAGACTTTTTAGAAACTTTAGAAAACATACCTAAAGCCAAGCAGTTCTATGAGACCCTTACCAAATCTAATCGCTATGCCATTGCTTATGGACTGGCATCTGCAAAGAAACCTGAAACCAGACTGCGGCGATTTAAAACATTCATGGATAAGCTAACCCGCAACGAGAAGCCTTAATTGCAACAGGTGCAACAACAAAGTTAAGCAATAATCGGTAAAATAAGTTCCAAAGGTCTTGCAATAGCAGCTTTTAGGTCGTTGGCAACAATCGGGCGTTCAATCATTTTAGGGTATTGCACCATCAAGGCAATCAACTCATCGCGGCTTAAATCTTTGCCTTGAACATGCTCCTTGTATTCAGCTTCGCCTTTGCGCATCAAGTCTTGCGGTTTCATACCAAGCTTATCAAGCACAGTCGTTAATTCTTCAATAGTAGGTGGGGTTTCAAGGTAGTTAATCACCTCATGCTCCACGCCTTTTTCTTCTAAAAGATTAAGCGCAGCGCGGGATTTACTGCATCTTGGGTTATGATAAATTTGAATACTCATGTTAGTGCCCACAGCCTCCTTCACCATGCACATGCCCGTGCTCCAATTCTTCAGATGTGGCATCACGAACACTCATGATTTCAACATCAAAGTTTAAAGTCTCGCCTGCAAGCGGGTGATTGGCATCAATCGTCACCGCTTTATCATCCACCGCAACCACAGTGACAAGTTCAATCCCATGCTCTGCTTCTGCTTCAAAGCGCATACCTACTTCAATTTCACCATCAAATTGGAATACGTCGCGCGGTACAGTTTGCGTTAATTCAGGATTGCGCTCGCCATAGCCTTCGGCAGGTGCAATGGATGTTTTAATGGTGTCGCCAACTTTTTTGCCTTCCAATTCTTTTTCCAAGCCTGGCACCAAATTCTCATTGCCATGAATATAGGGTAATGGCGCTGCATCGCGCGATGAATCTACGGTTTCACCCTTATCATTGGTTAATGTATAATGAATTTCTACTGCCTTGTTCGCTGTTACTGTATCTGACACATTCGTCTCCTGTTTATCCTATTCTATCGGGGTGCATTTTGACTGTGTTTCAACAGCAAATATTGCTCATATTCTTTAATGTCCATCTTGCCTAAAATAAATAATTCATGGTCAGCCAATATGTCTGCGGTGGGCTGCACATTTTCTTTTGCATAATGCGCTTCTGCAAGCATTCGACGCTGTTGGCTTTCAGCTTCAGACACGCCATTTTCACGTTTCATCGCTGCTTCGCACCATTCTTTCGCCGTTGCGTACTTCACAATTGCTCAACCTCTCACCTTAGGACTTATTCGCAATACAGCCATCAAACCGAATATTGTCAATGCGCTCAGCTTAAAACGGCACAACCTTGCCATCAAAGGCAACAAACTGCCCTAGCTCATAATCATCAACGCGGCTGATGACATCCGTCATGCCTGCCACTGATGTTGGCACATCAATCAAACCTGACTGATGCGTCATGTCTGTAGTCACCCAACCTGGGTGCAGTGTAATCACAGAAACACCCGAAGGCTTTAAGTCTATCGCCATGGATTTGGAAATAATGATTAAGCCAGCTTTAGCCGCCCGATATGCATATGTGCCACCGCTACCATTATCATCACTTGAGCCCATCTTGGAGCTGATATTGGCAATTGTTCCCGTGGCTCGGATAATGCGCGCTTTAAGCTGCTGCACCACACGCAATGGCCCCACACAATCCACATTAAACACTTCAAGCATGGCATCCGATGTAATACTATCTAAATCCTGCGCACCATACGGTCCATAAATACCTGCATTGTTAATCAACAGGTCAATACTATCGGGTAAAGCCAAAGTATTCGCATCAAAATCACGGCTTACATCCAACTGCAGCGTATGCAGTTTATCACTTTGAATATCACTCAAACCATCAAGATTACTACGATAACAAGCCCAGACTTCATCACCCTGCGCCAAATAATGCTGCACAAAACCCAAACCTAAACCTCGGTTTGCACCTGTAATGACTACATTCATACTTCTTCACCCCGATATTGTAATGCTTCGGCGATATATGCTGATGACACTTGGTCTTCACCAGCCAAATCCGCAATAGTGCGCGCAACTTTTAATATGCGATGATAACTACGCGCCGATAAACCAAAACGTTTTAATGCCGTGTTTAAAAGCGTTTCCCCTTCTGCATCAGGTTTAGCATATTGCTCTAAAGCTGTGGGTAAAAGCCTTGCGTTTACAATACCTTCGCCCTGCCTTGCATATTGAATATCTCTTGCTTTAAGCACCCTTGCTTTGACCAAGGCAGATGACTCACCTACCTGCATTTGCGTTAATTCCTCATGTTCTACGGGTGGCACATGGATACGAATATCAAACCTGTCCAATAATGGCCCTGAAATCCTACCCACATAACGAGACACTTGCGTTTGTGAACATCTACACGGTTTCGATGGGTGCCCCAAATAACCACAAGGGCATGGGTTCATCGCACCAACCAACTGAAATTCTGCGGGAAAAGTTAGCGTATCCGCTGCTCTAGCAATACTCACCGTACCACTTTCTAAGGGTTGCCTTAAAACTTCTAAAACTGGACGCTTAAACTCCGGCAGCTCATCAAGAAAAAGGCAACCGTGCAGACTTTTTGTCACTTCCCCGGGTTTTGGAATTTGACCCCCACCAATCATCGCAACATCAGATGCCGAATTGTGTGGCGACCTAAAAGGTGGAATTGATGACATGGGCGAACGTGTATTCGCTTCGCCTGCAATGCTGTAAACCCTTGCAACTGCCAGCCTTTGTTCATCTGTGAGCGGCGGCATAATACTTGGCAACCGTGATGCCAACATGCTTTTTCCTGAACCTGGAGGTCCGCTCATCAGCAAATGATGTCCGCCTGCTGCTGCGATTTCCAAAGCACGCCGTGCTTGTTGTTGTCCGCGTACATCTTTGAGGTCGAGTAACTTTTCTTCAGAGTGTGCTGATGTTTCACTCACAGCAAATGGCAGTAATATACGTTTACCCTGCAAATGCCCTGCGACTTCCAATACATTGCTCGCAGCAATCACCTCAATGCCCTGCACAACCGCCGCTTCTTCGGCATTGCCCAATGGCACAATAATTTGTTTCACACCTTGGCTTTTGGCAAAAAGCGTGAGCGGTAATATGCCTGACACAGGGTTTAAACGACCATCTAACGCCAATTCAGCCGCCAAAAATGGTATATCACTCTGATTTTCCACATGAATTTGACCTGATGCCAACAATAAACCTACAGCCACAGGTAAATCAAAGTGTGAACCATCTTTGCGTTTATCCGCAGGGGCTAAGTTGACCGTGATATGACGTAACGGAAACTCAAAATTAGAATTTAAGAGGGCTGCGCGAACCCTATCTCTAGCCTCACGAACTGCCGCATCGGGCAACCCCACAAGGCTCCATGATGGCATACCCCGCGATAAGTCCACCTCAACATCAACGGCTTCCGCCTCAAGCCCCCGAAGCGATGCACTGGCTAGTCGAGCTAACATGAGAGAATCGAAGCTAGTTTAGCTTGCGTTACGACTTGCGTAGACTGTATCACTTGAACCGTTGGCGGCTCTTCTAGCTTATATTCTTTTAAGGATGCTACCAAATCATCAAACTGATTTGACGTTGCCACAATAACATCATCCAAACCAATTACATCACCACTTTTTATTTTTTGTTGCACACTTTTTGCTTCATCAACACTTAAAGTAATCAAATAACTTAATGCTTTTCTATGCACATATTTAAGGGCTATCGATTCAAGGTCTGCTTGTTTATACCGTTCTCTGAGTGTCGTTTTTGCACTAAGGCAAATAGGGCCTCGCTCCTTGGTATAAAGCATCAAGTCATATTCAACATTCGGCACAAAAGCTACCTTCGCCTCTAAATATAATGGCAATAAACCTTCTCTCACACATAAGGTAGCCAAAATATATTCAAATATTTTACCATTAAGACTATTAGACTTCTCAGCTTGTGCCTGATATTTATGCCAATATTTTTCAATATACTCTGAAGGCTTATGGTAAGAAACCTCTAAAAAACTCGGGTATAAACTATCAAAAACTCTTTCCGCTTTTGTATCCTTACCAAGCACAACCCCTAAACTTCTAAGCATACCATATCCCCCTAAGAACCTGCTCTGCCATGGCTTGAATCGCTGGCACTGCCACCGAATTGCCAAACTGACGATAAGCTTGAGCATCAGCCACCACAATTTGAAATTTATCAGGGAAACCTTGAAGCCTTGCCCATTCTCTTGGTGTCATCTTACGAATACCTTGGCGATTCACTTCACCCTTAATATGTGTCACAGGTGAAAAATTGGTGAGCCTATGATCATAAATAAGGTTTCTCTCTCTACCCATACCACCACATACGACAGCGTTAGCCACACTCTCATGCGGCACAATCTCATACCCAAAACCATTACCTTTGCTTTCATGCCTTGCTTTATGTTTGATGAGTGTGTCTAAATATTGGTTGGACAAATAATATTTTACCGAAACTTCTTGTTCTTCAATAATATCTGCAATACAACGCTGGGGTTCGCATCCCCTTGGGTATTCGAATCCCTGCACATTTAAATCTTTACGAAACCCAACAATAAAAATTCGCTCTCTATTTTGTGGTACACCAAAATCTTTGGCATTGAATACTTGTGGCTCTGGTACATCATAGCCTAAATCTTCACGTAAAGTATGCAATATAGTTGCAAGCGTTCTTCCTTTATCATGGTTGGTTAACCCTTTTACATTTTCTAAAAAAAATGCTTTGGGTTGATGGCGTTTGATAATTTCAGCCACATCAAAAAAGAGTGTGCCTCGTGTATCTTCAAAACCACCACGTTTACCCGCAATAGAAAAAGCTTGGCAGGGAAAACCTGCACAAAGTATATCAAACTGCTTTGGAATATATTGCTTGGTTTCCTCTTGGGTTATATCACCAAAAGGAATCTCTCCAAAATTCGCTTCATACGTTTTTTGCGAATACTTATCCCACTCGCTCGAAAAAACACACGCCCCCCCCAAATTTTGCATGGCAATACGAAAGCCACCAATACCTGCGAACAAATCAATAAATGTAAATTTTGCAGGTTGAGGCTCTGGAAAAGGAACATCTTTTTGAAGTTGTGGCAAATAATACTGTAATGCACTTTCAGCAACCTCTAAAGACACGTTTTCCTGTGGAAATTTCCTTGCTAATAACTCCTGAACATAATCAACCGCACCTTTTTTATATCTATCTGAATGCTCCTGATATAAAAAGTGCGTAAAAGAGGCTTTGGTATTATCGTTTTCTTCAACCACCCGAGTCCGACGCGGCTTTTGATAAAAGTCCTCTTTTGATATTTTATGTTCTAAACTCATCCATTAACCCTTAAGTTGTGCTTCCAGCGTGGCAATGCGCTCTTCCATCTTTTGCAAGTCTTCACGTGCTTTTTTAAGCATGGCTTCTTGCACTTCCATACGTTCGTGGGTGACCACATCAAAGTGTGCTAATGCACCTTCAACAATGTTTTGGATTTGAGCTTCTGCACCCATTTTGACACCACCAAGCATTTTGATACCTGATGCGATTTTTTCTGAAATATCATCCAATGTTTTGCTATCTACTGCCATCACTTACTCCTAACCAGCTTCTAATCTTTTAAACGCCCCAACGTATATTTGTGCCATCATTCACACCCAAATGATCCATAATCCTATCCACCATAAAATCTACCAAATCATCAATACTTTTCGGCTCATGATAAAAGCCTGGCATGGCAGGAATGATACGCACACCCATTTTGGATAGGTTATACATATGCCCCAAATGGATTTCTGATAATGGTGTTTCACGTGGCACAAGAATTAGGTTTTTACGCTCTTTAAGCATCACATCCGCTGCCCGCTCAATCAAATTACTCGATGCACCTGTAGCAATTCTTGCCAATGAACCCATGGAGCATGGTACAACCACCATATCCTGCATATCCGCTGAACCCGATGCTACAGGTGACATCCAATCTTTATTGCCCCAACATGTGAGGTACTTGGCATCTACACCTGTGAAACCCGCAATATCTTTTGCCATCTCATCAAGGTTAGAAGTGAGTTTAAAATTCGATTCTTGCTCTAAAACCACGCGTGCAGCATCAGAAATCAACAAATGAAGTTGAATTTCTTTTTTTGCTAAACGCTGAATCAAACGCAACGCATAAGGTGCACCCGAGGCACCAGTCATGGCAATGATAATAGGGCTATGTTTCTTGTTATCCGACATGTCTCACCTACAAACTAAAGCTTTCGCCAAAGTATAATCGGCGTGCATCATCATTATTTACAATCTCTTCTGCCGAGCCTTGCACCAAGATTTCACCTGCTGTCATCAAATATGCCCTATCACAAATGCTCAAGGTTTCGCGTACATTGTGATCAGTAATCAAAATACCATAACCTTTATCGCGTAAATCACTAATAATTCCCTGAATATCTTCCACAGCAATAGGGTCAACCCCTGCAAAAGGTTCATCCAACAAGACAAACTTAGGCTTGGTTACCAAACAACGAGCTATTTCCGTGCGCCGCCGTTGCCCACCCGATAAAGTATATGCCTTTTGCTCTTGCACACTTTCCAAGCCAAAATCGGCAAGCAGTGCATCCAATTCTTCATGCATTTGCTCTACAGGCATATCCAGCGTCTCAAAAATTGCCAACAAGTTTTCACGTACTGTAAGTTTACGAAACACACTGGCTTCTTGCGGCAAATAACCAATGCCTTTGCGTGCACGTTTGTACATTGGCATATCTACCAAGGATTCGCCATCCAAAGTTACATCACCACCATCTGCTTCCACAAGCCCGCACACCATATAAAAACTGGTGGTTTTACCAGCACCATTGGCACCCAATAAACCCACACATTCACCCGAAAAAACCTCTAGGCTCACGTCATGCACCACGGTTTTATGACCATAAACCTTTTTTAGGTTTGTTGCTGACAAATGTGATTTATCCATTACTTAACTTCTTCACCAAAGGTAAATTGCACTTGTTTTCCTGACTTACCTTTGAGCACCTTAATATTTTCTGTTGCCGTATGGTATTCAATCACTTCACCTTCAAGCACGCTATTCTCATCTTTCACTTGGGCATGACCTGTTAAAATCAAAAGCTCTGACCCAGCCTGATAGGTTGCGCGATCTGCACTACCTTGTTTAACCTTGGTTGTGATGATGACATGTCCTGTAGCATCCAAAGATTTAAGTTCATTTTTACCATCTATGTCTTGATACCACACCATGATTTTATCCGCTTTCATCACCATATCTTGGCGATGTACAACCACATGCCCATAAAAATCAGCACGTTGATCTTCTTGAAACAATTCAAACCTGTCTGCATCCACAGTCATGGTTTGTGCATAAGCCATGGATGCACAATTGACCAATGCATAACATAAACTCCACAATACCAACCTACACTTCATTGTTTTTCCTCAATTTCCATATGTACGCCACCCTGAACAACAACCCTACCTTGTTCTTGCCATACACGCATGTTTTTACCCCTAATCACCATGCCTTCTTTTTTCATCACAAATGCATCGGGCACATATAACATGTTTTTTTTCTGATAAACATACAGTGTTTCACTGCGTAAATCCCAACCATGATAAAATACAGACACACTACCTTTGAGGTGAACTACTCCCCTTTTTTTATCATAATCACCCGTATCCCCTTGAATGGGAATCACCTGACGTGAAGCGGTATATAAATCAATCAACGGTTGTTCTAAAAGCAATATGTTTTTCTTTTCCACCGCACTTTTTGCCTGTAAACGCCAATTTAAGCTGTCCCCTTGATATGCTTTAATATCAGGGTTGGTTACACGACTTCCTGATTGAATCGCAGCCACATCCAATACTTCTTGTATGCTATGTTTCGCAGTAAGCATAAAATATGCAGCCAGCAATAAACTACCAACACTTAAGACAACAAAAGACCATTTTAAGCCTGTTAACACGATTGTTACCAGCCACAGTCCTGTGATGTAACACCATAAGCCTGCTCTAAAATTTCTTCCCAACCACCATTGGCTAAAATCAAACCTTCACATAGCTGTCGCACGGCACCTTGACCACCTGCATATTCAGAAATCCATGCAGCATGTTTCAATACGCCTACAAAAGCATTACATGGTGCAGCTTGTAAACGACACTGACGCATAGCGGGCAAATCAATAACATCATCTCCCATATATGCACAATCGTCAGGTGAAATACCTACTTGTTCACACAAATCCTTCAAACCATCTGCTTTGCGCAAGCTTCCCTGAATCAAATATTGGATGCCCAAATCCGCCGCTCTATGTGCCACCACTTTAGACTTTCGCCCTGTTAAAATTGCAACTTCAATACCTGCTCGCTGCAACATTTTAATGCCATGCCCATCGCGCACATTAAAATTCTTAATTTCATCACCACTATCCGTCATGGTGACATGTCCTTCGGTAAGTACGCCATCCACATCCAAGACCAACATTTTGATGCCTTTGGCAACATTTAAAGGAAAATTTTGATACGAATTCATGCAATACCCGCCTGTAATAAATCGTGAAGGTGCACCACACCCACCAACTCATCGTTTTCATTGGTGACAAACAAAACAGTCACCTTTTTCTCTTCCATCATGCGTACAGCTTCACTGGCCAAGTGTGTATCTGTAATCGTATGTGGTGAAGCATGCATCACTGAAGCAATAGGAATAGTCATGTCCAACTGCCCGTCCTGTTGTAAAATTCGCCTCAAATCCCCATCGGTTAGACAGCCTTCTAACTTCTTAGCTTCACCAACGCCTGTAATCCCCAAGCGGTAACTGCTCATAGTATAAATTGCATCAGAAAGGTGGGCTTGTGGGGAAACCATGGGGATTTTATCACCCACTTGCATCACATCAGCCACCAACATCAAACGTCTACCAAGGCTACCTGCAGGGTGAACGCGCGCAAAATCTTCGGGTTGAATACCTCTGTGTTTAAGCACCACCACTGCCAGTGCATCACCCAAGGCTAAAGTCGCGGTCGTAGATGCTGTAGGTGCTAAATTCATCGGACAGGCTTCTTCTGTAACAGGGATGTGCAATAAAAAATCAGCATGTTGTGCTAACGTAGAAGTTTTACCACCTGTCATCGCAATAATGGGCGCACCTAAACGTTTAATCGTGGGTAGCAATCCACAAACTTCATCCGTCTCACCACTGTGTGATAATGCCAACACAGCATCATCACTGGTAATCATACCCAAGTCACCATGTTGTGCTTCTGCAGCATGCACAAAAAATGCAGGTGTACCTGTAGATGCAAAAGTTGCTGCAATTTTTCGCGCAATAATGCCTGACTTGCCCATACCTATAATGACAAGTTTTCCTTTAAGGTTCAAAATAAGCGCAGCAGCTTTAACAAAATCAATATTTAATGCTGATTTTTGCATCTCCAAAGCTGCTATCTCTATATTAAGTACCCTTTCAGCTTGAGCAACCCACTCTTCTTGATGTTGAATATCATTAGTCATGATTCATCCCCATGCGTTTAACTGACTTTGCACAGCCATTAATTGCAGCATTTCTTTAGCTTTGAGACGAAAAGCTGTTAATTCTGTTTTAGGAACTGGTTTGGCAGCTTTATATTTCACTCGCAATGGGTTCACAGCTCTTCCCCTAGACCTAAACTCAAAATGAAGATGAGGGCCCGTAGCTAACCCGCTCATACCCACATATCCGATAACTTGCCCCTGCTTAACAAAGCTTCCTTTTCGTATGCCTTTTGCATAACGAGACATATGTGCATAAGCCGTTGAGTGAATACCGTTGGTATGTCTGATTTCTATAAACCGCCCGTAACCACCTTTCCAACCTTTGTAAACAACTTTACCATCACCAATAGCATGAATTGGTGTGCCTGATTTGGCAGCATAATCCACACCTCGATGAGCTCGTGTATACCCTAAGATAGGATGTTTACGGGATACTGTAAAACGAGATGATATGCGTGAATAACGAACAGGTGATTTCAAGTATGTCTTGCGAAGGTTTCTTCCTTCCGCATCATAATACTCAATATTACCTTTTTTATCGGTATAACGTATGGCTGTATAGACATGTCCCCTATTGGTAAACTCCGCGGATAAAATGGTATAATCAACCCGCTTACCTTCATCATCAAAAGATTCTTCATACAACACTTTAAAAGCATCACCTTTGCGTAGGTCGCGAACAAAATCAATATCCCATGCGAAAATATTAACCAGTTGAATCGTTAAAGCATCTTCTAAACCTGCCTTACCAGCATCATAAAATAAGCTATCTTGAATAACACCTTCCACCATGTTTGTTCGGCTAAATAATGGTCGTTGTACAATTTCTACCTGCCATGTTTTACCTGGTTGAGATGTTAAAACCAAGCGCTCTTTTGCATCTATTTGATAAGTAATTTCTATGTATTGATCACTTATCTTTTTCTGAAACTTATGACCAATACGTATATTTTTTAAATTATAAACGGATACAGCAGCATGGATTACATTAGCTGCTTCTGATGCTGGCAGCCCTAACCTTGCCAAAACTAGACCAGCCGTGTCACCACTTTTAACCACCTCTGTTGTTTCAACATCATGGTTGGTTTTAATTGATGGCAAAATCCATTCATGATGTACCACAGGTGTATCATCACGCCCTGCATTACCTTGTATTGATGTTATAAACATTACAAATATCAAAAAAAGTATTGTTGCTAATAAAAAGCTATATTTCCCCCACCTTGTTATAAAAGAATTCATAGACACTTGGTTATTGGTAACCTCTCAAACTTTTTATAATTCTATCCAACTCTTGTTTGTGGGCAAAAGCAATCTTCACTTCGCCTGAACCATCTTTTTTTCGCGTTAAACTTACCGATAAACCTAAATTTCGTTTTAACTCTTCACTCAGAGCTAGAATATCAGCATCAATTTCACTTTTTGCAGGCTTAGAGGTATTCGCTTTTCTAGCCTCTTTTTCCATTTGCCTTGCGCTCCAACCTTTCTCAACACAAGTTTTCGCCAGCATAATCGCATCCGCACTAGCAAGACCAACCAATGGTCTAGCATGCCCCATATTAAGCTTTCGTTCCTCCAACATAAGTTGTACGGCTTCTGGTAACTGCAAAAGACGAATTAAATTACTCACCTGAACCCGAGAAACACCTATACTTTCAGCCACCTGTTGCTGCGTATAATTAAACTCCTCCATCAACCTTTTGTAGGCACGCGCAGACTCTACAGCTGTTAAATCATCACGCTGTTCATTCTCCACAATAGCAAGTTCTAATGCCTGTAAATCATCAACTTCACGAACTACAGCAGGGATTTCATGTAGCTTCGCCATTTGTGAAGCACGCCAGCGACGCTCGCCTGCAATCAACTCGTAGCCATCACCCTGCGGGCGAATCAAAATTGGCATCAATACACCATCACGTTTAATAGAATCTGTGAGTGCTTGTAACTCACCCTTATCAAAATTTGAACGTGGCTGATACTTATTTGGTTTAATTTTAGATATTGATATCAGTGTTGCCTGCGCCAAAACCTCAGGTGTTGGTTTATCACCCAACAATGCATTCAATCCTCTTCCCAAAGCTTGTCTCTTCTTTTGTGGTGTTTTCATAGCTTTCCCTACCCTTCTTTATTACACATTAAACAGCAATTGATTCGCGCTGCATCATTTCCTGAGCAACTTGAAAATACGCCTGAGCTCCTTTGGAGCGTAAGTCATGATACATGACTGGTAAGCCGTAACTCGGTGCTTCTGACAAACGCACATTTCTCGGAACTACTGCTTCATAAACCTGAGCTCCAAAGTATTCACGCACATCCTTTTCTACTTGGCTTGACAGGTTATTCCTTCTATCCACCATAGTTAGTAAAATACCTTCAATCTCTAAATGTTCATTTAGGTTTGCCCGTACACGGCGAATGGTATCCATCAACTGACTCAAACCTTCCATAGCATAAAACTCTGTTTGCAAAGTCACCAACACGCGATCGGAAGCTGTAAGTGCATTAATCGTTAACATATTTAATGCTGGTGGACAATCGATGATTACATAATCAAATGGCTCACCCTTATAATTTTGTAAACAGCTTTTTAAGATTTCCTCTCTTGCACTCAAGTTTACCAACTCAACTTCAGCACCAGATAAATCAATGGTTGCAGGAACTAAGTACAACCCCTCACAGTCTGTTTCCATAATAGCCTCTTGAAGGTCTTCCCCTCGGCTTAGTAACTCATACATTCCTACTTTTACTTTGTCTTTATCAACACCCAAACCAGATGTTGTATTGCCTTGAGGGTCTAAATCTAAAACTAAAACCCGCTTATCAAATGCTGATAATGATGCTGCTAAATTAATGCTCGTAGTAGTTTTTCCAACACCACCCTTCTGGTTTGCAATTGAAAAAACAGGGCCTAAATTTTTATGTTTCACGTGAAACACCTCCAACACCTTCTTTTCCACCCTTAATATAACATACAATTCTCTGCATGTTTTTTGGGTGGTAATCCTCTAATAGACACCAGCCAGTAACATCAGGCATAGTCGCTTCATCAGGAACAGGTAACACTGCCCTACCGCCATCAACGATATGTTTGTCGCACATCTTTAACAAAAGACGCACTTCAGAAACAGCCCTTGCTACACACACTGTTGCATTCAGAGGCTCTAAATCATTAATATCAGCATCATAAGCAACAGCATTTAACTTCAGTTTACGTATAACATGCCGTATAAATTCAGTGCGCTTCTTTCTTCTCTCAACCAAAATACCTGTAATGTTTTCATTATGTATTAAAAGTGGTATTCCAGGAACGCCCATACCACTACCAATATCCAAAACTGTATCCTTATCATCAATCCATTTAGACAAGACAACCGATGGTTTAATAAAAGTTTTATAGAACAAAGCTGAATCTTTAATCGAAGTCAAATTCAAAACCTTACGGAATTTCATCACCTCATCACAATATAACTGCTGTTTATCATCAATCATCACAAATTCCTTTTGAGTTGTGATCGAGACTTTAACCATATCAACATACAACTAATAGCAGCTGGTGTAACACCTGATATTTGTGCCGCTTGAGCTAAGGTTTGAGGAAGACTTGAAGATAACTTTTGACGAACTTCGGTACTTAATCCTAAAACATCTGCATAATTAATATCTGAAGGTATTTGAACTTTTTCTAGGTTTTTAAACTTATCAACCTCAAGTTGTTGTTTACCCAAATAACCATCATAATGCAATAAAGCTCGTACCGAAACCTCATCTCTAGCATTCAATTGACCTAGTTCTAATAAAGGTAAAACCTTACTCACATCAACATCTGCACGGTGGCAATAGGATGCAACAGGCATCCCCTGCTTGGGTACAGGTAAAGATAAACCATTTAATTTCTTTACCCACACTTTACCAGAACCGATAGTAATGTTTTTAATCGACTCCTGAGCTTTTGTATAAACCTCAGACCTTTGTTGATAACATGAAACCCATGGCTCTTTAAGTAGACCAAGTTTTAACGCATGACCAGATAGACGCATATCTGCATTATCCTCACGCAACTGCAGGCGAAACTCAGCTCTAGATGTAAACATTCGGTAAGGTTCACTTACACCCTTATGCACCAAATCATCTACCATTACACCAATATAAGACTCTGAACGAGTGGGTACCCAAGCATCCAAACCCAAAGCTTTAGATGCCGCGTTAACTCCAGCCAATAAACCTTGAGCTGCTGCCTCTTCATAACCTGTTGTTCCATTAATTTGTCCAGCGTGAAATAAACCTGAAACCTTTTTACATTCCAATGTTAATCTAAGCTCTGTTGGATCAACATAGTCGTATTCAATTGCATATCCAGGACGAATAATATTTACATGCTCTAATCCTTTTATAGAGCGTAAAAACTTCCATTGAACATCAATAGGCAAAGAAGTTGAAATACCATTGGGGTAAACCTCGGCGTGGTCACTACCCTCAGGTTCCAAAAATATTTGATGGCTAGATTTATCTGCGAAACGCACAACCTTGTCTTCTATACTTGGGCAATAACGTGGGCCTTTACTTTCAATTTGACCAGAAAACATAGGTGAACGTTCTAAATTATCCTTAATAATAGCATGCGTAGCTTCATTCGTTCGTGCAATGGCACAATTCACTTGCTTTTGCGTTACCTTGTGATGTAAAATAGAAAAAGGAACTGCAGAAGTATCCCCAGGTTGCTGCTCCAAATTATCCCAATCAATAGTTCTTTTATCTAATCGTGGCGGTGTTCCTGTCTTTAACCGACCTACACGAAACTCTTTTTGATAAAGCTCCTGTGTAAGGTGATCAATCGAAGCATCTCCCAAACGACCCGCTGGAAAACGTTTATCTCCAATATGAATCAATCCACCTAAAAAAGTACCTGTCGTTAAAATAACAGTGGGTGCATAGTGCGCCACACCAAAATTATCTACAACGCCCTCAATCGTTTCATGGTTAAATAATAGGTTATTAATACTACCTTGATAAAGATGTAAGCCATCTTGTTCATCAAGCAACTTACGCATAGCAATATGATACAAACGCCTATCACATTGTGCTCTAGTGGCTTGTACAGCAGGACCTTTACGTTGATTAAGAATACGGTATTGCAATGCAGCTTTATCAGCTACAACGCCCATCACACCACCCAAGGCATCAATTTCTTTAACCAAATGCCCTTTACCAACACCACCAATGGCAGGATTACATGACATTTTAGCAATTGTATCAAGGTTTTGTGTAATGAGTCTAACTTTAGCACCACGACGTGCTGCAGCCATTGCAGCCTCACAACCAGCGTGACCTGCACCTATCACTAAAACATCAACTTCACCATCGGGGTGTTTCACGTGAAACATTTTTTTATTACTAGTCATATACAAACCATATAAATTACAAAGAAATTTTCTATGGCTAAATTACAACTTACTTTAAAACACAACATTTAGAGATAAAAAACATAGAAAAGAAGTATAAGGAGTGTTTTTATAAAAAAACAAAAAAAAGGGTGACTTAAGAAAGCCACCCTTTTTAGCATCTTTTTTATTAAATTAAGATTTACGTTTTTCCAACATATCATGGATGACGGGAGAAAAAATCAACTCCATAGCTAACAACATCTTACTTGAAGGAACCACTAATGTATTACGCCTAGACATAAATGAATTATTTAACATAGATAACAAGTATGGAAAATCAATACCCCACTTTTCAGGTTTACGAATACGAATTACCATTAAACTTTCGTCAGGTGTAGGTACATCACGCGCAATAAATGGGTTAGAGGTATCAACCAAAGGAACACGTTGGAAGTTAATGTCTGTATGACTAAATTGTGGTGTAATAAAATGAACATAGTCATGCATACGAGATAAAATATTATCAACAACAGCTTCAGATGAATAACCACGCATTGCAGTATCACGGTGAATTTTTTGAATCCACTCAATATTTACCACAGGAACAATACCAACCATTAAATCGGAATAAGGACGAACCTCTTCAACACCACCGTGTAACCCTTCATAAAACAACAAATCTGACCCTTCGCCAATATCACGCCAGTCTGTGAATTTACCAGATTCTACACCATAAATTTTTGCTTCTTCATCATCATGGACATAAGTACGTGCCTTGCCCTTACCTGTTTCTCCATATGACTTAAAAAGTTCAGCAATTTTATCAAACAAGTTTGCTTCATCAGAAAAATGACTCAAGCGTTTACCAGCGGCATCAAATTCTTTTGATTTCTCTTTAAAGGTTAACCTATCAAACTTATGGAAACAATCACCTTCAACAATAGCTGGTGTTACATTCTCTCGATGAAAGATATGTTCCAATGCTACTTTTGCAGTACTTGTTCCTGCACCAGATGAACCAGTTACAGAAATTACAGGATGCTTAACAGACATAAATACTCCCTATTCATTTTTACAAAAACTTTAATGTAATTTTTATTGTGCTGCATTATGCAGTCAAAGTGGTCTAAATATCAAGATAAACCTAAATACGCATCGGCATTAATACATGTCGAGAATGCTCATGCTCTTCTTCTAAAAGTAAAGCAGGTGACAAACTGTCTTTAAGTTGAATTCTCACCACAGGGCTTTTAATTGCAGACAAAACATCACGCATATACTTCGCATTAAAGCCCACTTCAACCTCTAAGCCTTGGTAAGATATAGAAATATCTTCTTCGGCCTGCTCCTGCTCAGTATTATGCGCCGCAATGGACAATTTATCATTCGTAAAGGTCAGCTTTACATCATGCGTAAAATCATTGGCTACCACTAGACTACGGCGCAAAGCTTGATCCAAACAATTTTTATCAATACTAGCTGTATATGGATTATCTTTTGGAATAACATCTTCATATACTGGATATTTGGCATCAATCACTTTAGATGTGAACCTTTGTTGATTAACTTCAATCCTAACTTGTTGTTTTCCAAGAGATAATTTAACATCATCATCAGATTCTTCTGCAAGCCTTTTAATTTCCATCACTGCTTTTTTAGGAACAATACACTCAGTTTCATCATGGTCCGAATCAAATTTAAATTCACTTAGTGCCATACGATGACCATCAGTCGTTACAACACGAATACCATGCTCTTTAGAAACTTCAAATAAACTACCAGTTAAATATTTTCTTGTTTCATCATTGGACATCGCAAAACTGGTTGATGAAATCATATTTGCCAACTCATGACCAGGTACTTGTATGGTTAAATCTGTTTCATCAGATGGTTCATTAGGAAACTCATCAGCTGGTTTGGTAGCAAGCTTAAACTTTACGCCACCACTGGTGATATCTAAAAAAGAACCGTTTGTTCTTAATTCAACAGGTGTTTCAGGATTTAATTCACGAATAATTTCAAAAATCTTCTTTGCTTCAACAGTAAATGAACCTGAACTAAGGACTTCAGCATTTTGTATACTGGTATAAGTTGCTTGAAGATCAGTGGCTGTAAGTTTTAATGTTTGTTCAACAGTTTCAAATAAGATGTTTGCTAAAATTGGATTGGTATTTCTTTTTTCAACAATATTTTGACAACGCTGAATTTGTTGAAAAAGTGATGTTCTGGAAATTTTAATATGCATACTGTTATATTCTCTCACTTATATTAAATTTAATTATCGTCATCGTAGGCATTGTTTATAAGTAGGATAAGCATGCTAATCATAAACAAAACAAACACTTAAATAAAGTTTTTCGGTGTATATTTGTTCTCACAACCTGTGGATAGATTGCGGATAATATGCTTTTTTTATTTTTTATCACAGATTATCTTTTCAATCACAACTTATCCACAGTATAGTCGTAAGGTTGTACATGTATTTATCCACAGCTCATACGGGTTTATCCTTGTTTAAGAAGTAGTATTAAACGATTGATTTCATCATCAAAACCTTGGTCTTGATTTCGTTCTTGTTGAATTTTCCGGTGTGCATATAAAATTGTTGTATGATCTTTTTTATCAAATTTATCTGCAATTTCAGGCATGGACATCTTGGTGAGTTCTTTACTAATATACATGGCAACTTGTCTAGGATAAGCAATATTGCGTTTACGAATTTTAGATTTCATATCTTGGATACGTACATTATAATAGTTAGCAACTTGTTTTTGAATCTCTTCAATCGTAATGGTTTTGGATTGAAGGTTGAGTTGATCGCGTAGCTTATCTTGAGCTAGTTCCATGGTTATGGGTTTCCCCGATAGTTTTGCATAAGCTGTTAAGCGTGTAAGTGCACCTTCTAACTCCCTAACATTACTAGATATTTTAGAAGCTAATAAAAAACAAATATCATCATCAAGTGTAATACCTGCTAATTCTACTTTGCTCTTTAAAATAGCCATACGTGTTTCAAAGTTAGGTGGTTGAATATCAGCAACTAGACCCCAATTAAACCGTGAACGTAATCGTTCTGCCAAATGTTTAATGGCTGAAGGGTCGCGGTCTGAAGTGAGTATGATTTGTTTTTGTGCTTTGTGTAAGGCATCAAAAGTATGGAAAAACTCTTCTTGTGTACTTTGTTTACCTTCAATAAACTGAATATCATCAATAATTAATACATCGACTTTACGATATTTATCACGAAATGCGGATGTTTTTTGTCCACGGATGGCATCAATGAGTTCGTTGGTGAAATGTTCACCTGTTCGGTACGCAATACGCACATCTTTATGGGCAACCAAATGGTTAGCAATGGCATTAATAAGGTGTGTTTTACCTAAACCAACGCCACCATGAATATATAAAGGATTGTATTGTGCGCCGGGTTGGTCTGCAACAGCCAAACTAGCGGCATGACAAAACTCATTACTTGAGCCAACAACAAAGTTTTCAAAGGTGAAACGTTCATCAATAAAACCATCAATATTTTGTTTTTGTGTAGATGTTTTGGTTTGTTGAACAGGGGCAAGTTCAATGGAGGCATCAATCAAGTATTCTATGTTAATATGGTGTAAGTTTAATGTTTGTAGTGCTTCTAAAATATATTGTTCGCAGTCACTTTTGAGGCCATCAATAAAAAACTGATTGGGTACTTTTAGGGTTAAAGTATTGTCATCCAACTGTGTGGAAACAGGTTCAATCCATGCCCCCATTTTTGCAGGAGATAATTGTGGTGATAAACGTAGCTTAATGGTTTCCCATAATTCTTGATGATTCATGGCGTAAGCATAACCAAAAAAGCGGATAATTCACATGTGATTATTATACATTGAAGGATTTCGTGGACGAATCTGTGTTTACTATTCAGTATTCACTCCTCATGAAGAATCAACGAAACACAATTTTTGAAGAATACGCAGAAATATTGGCAAATGTATCCCATGAAGGGGATCAATGTATTATGCGTTTAAAAGCACCCAAAACAGCAAAAACAGCGAAACCAGGGCAATTTGTACATATTCGGGTTTCAGATGCGTTGCCATTGCGTCGTCCTATTTCTATCATGTTAACCAACCCAAGACAGGGCACCATAGATTTGTTGTACAAAAAAATTGGCAAAGGCACGGAGCAACTTGGGCAACGTAAGAAGGGTGAAGTTATACCCATGTTAGGACCGATTGGTGTGCCTTTTGATTTGTCAGACACAAGTAAACGTTATGTTTTGATTGGTGGTGGTGTGGGTGTTCCACCTATGGTGTTCGTGGCGGACACACTGGTACAAAAAGCAGATTTAGTTTTATTTGCTGGGTCGGAAGTTCCTTTTCCTTTTGCCTTAAAACCCTCCACTTTTATGTTGCCTGGTATTGCAGGAAATACGACTTTAACCATATCTTCACTTGAAGAGCGTGGTATTGCCTGCAGATTGGCATCCAACGCAGGTTTATACGGTTGTTATGAAGGGCATGTGCCTGATTTGGCGAGAGATTATTTAAGTGCATTAAGTGATGAAGAGCGTGACCGTTGTGTTTTATTATCTTGTGGGCCTCACCCTATGCTTCATGCTGTTGCTAAGTTGGGTCGGGATTTGAATATTCCTGCTCAATTAAGCTTAGAAGAGTATATGGCATGTGGTATTGGTGGTTGTGCTGGTTGTGTGGTAAAAACGATTGAAGATGGACAAGAAAAATATAAGCGTGTGTGTGTAGATGGCCCTGTGTTTGATGCAGAGCAGTTACCAGAATTTGCTTAAACGTAAGAAGTTAGAATAGGAAAAACAGGAAGAACCTATGAGTAGAAATTTTGTATTTACATCAGAGTCTGTGGGTGAAGGTCACCCTGATAAGGTTGCAGACCAAATATCAGATAGCGTATTGGATGCCATTTTAAAGCAAGACCCAACAGCACGTGTAGCGTGTGAAACTATGGTGAATACGGGTATGGTGATTTTATCAGGTGAAATTACCACATCTGCCATTATTGATTATCAAGAAATAGCGCGTAATGCCATCAAAGAAATTGGTTATAATTCATCAGAAATGGGTTTTGATTATGCTTCTTGTGCGGTGTTGGTGACCATGGATAAACAATCTGTGGATATCGCTGCGGGTGTGAATGAAGGCGAAGGTATTGATTTGGATCAAGGTGCTGGAGATCAAGGTTTGATGTTTGGTTATGCATCCAATGAAACGGATGTGTTGATGCCGATGCCAGTGCATTTGTCGCATCAGTTGATGGAAAAACAAGCAGAAGTTCGTAAATCTGGTGTGTTAAAATACTTGCGCCCTGATGCGAAATCACAAGTAACAGTGCGTTATGTAGACTCAAAACCTGTTGCTATTGATGCGGTGGTACTATCCACACAGCATTCAGCTGATGTTAGTCACGAAGATTTGGTAGCTGGTGTTATGCAAGAAATTATTCACCCCGTGTTGGATAAAACAGGTTTGTTACACGATAAAACAGAATACCATATCAATCCAACAGGTAGGTTTGTGATTGGTGGCCCTGTAGGTGATTGTGGTGTGACAGGTCGTAAGATTATTGTGGATACCTATGGTGGGTTTGGTCATCATGGTGGTGGTGCATTTTCAGGTAAAGATCCGACAAAAGTGGATAGGTCTGCATGTTATATGATGCGTTATGTGGCGAAAAACATTGTGGCTGCAGGGTTGGCGGACAGGTGTGAAGTGCAAGTTGCTTATGCTATTGGTGTGGCGCACCCGTTATCTGTGATGGTGAATACTTTTGGCACAGGTAATGTAGATGAAGCCAAGCTTGCAGAAGCGGTGCGTGAAGTATTTGATTTGCGCCCTAAAGGCATTGTACAAGAGCTTGATTTGTTGCGCCCGATTTATGCGAAAACAGCGGCTTATGGTCACTTTGGACGTGAACTTCCTGAATTTACTTGGGAAAAAACGGATAAAGTGGATGCATTAAAGGCAGCTGTAGGTATTTAATACTTGAAAGGCTCCTCCACTACGGTCGGAATGACAATGTTTTGTCACCTCGAACGAAGTTGAGAGGTCTTGTGAACAATTTAGACTGAGGAGCACTGCGCCGATGTTGTTTTATCATAAAAATAACATCGTTAGGCTCAGTCGTTTGAATAAAAACAACGGTGCTCATATTTTTATATCACGAAAGTGATGCTTTTATAGGAGTATGAGAATGTCTGAATTTACAGATTATAAAGTCGCTGATATGTCATTGGCAGAATGGGGTCGCAAAGAAGTTAAAATTGCGGAAACAGAAATGCCTGGTTTGATGGCATTGCGCGAAGAATATGCAGGTAAAAAGCCATTGGCTGGTGCGCGTATTGTAGGCTGCTTGCATATGACCATTCAAACAGCGGTATTGATGGAAACATTGGTTGATTTGGGTGCAGAAGTCCGCTGGTCATCATGCAATATCTTTTCAACACAAGACCAAGCTGCTGCAGCGATGGCTGCGGTTGGGATTCCAACATTTGCTTGGAAAGGTGAAACGGAAGAAGAATTTTGGTGGTGTATTGAGCAAACCGTACATGGTCCAGATGCTTGGGTACCCAACCTAATTTTGGATGATGGTGGTGATGTTACCCAGCTTATTCATGACAAATACCCAGAGCTTTTAGAAGGCATCAAAGGTTTATCTGAAGAAACAACAACGGGTGTTCACCGCCTTTATGAAATGGCGCGTGATGGCAAATTAAAAGTACCAGCAATTAATGTGAATGACTCAGTAACCAAATCGAAATTTGATAATCTTTATGGATGCCGTGAATCGTTGCTGGATGGTATCAAACGTGCAACAGATGTCATGATTGCGGGTAAAATTGCAATTGTTTTGGGTTACGGTGATGTGGGCAAAGGCTGTGCACAAGCATTTAAAGGTATGGGTGCAACGGTTTGGATAACAGAAATTGACCCCATTTGTGCGCTTCAAGCAGCAATGGAAGGTTATCGTGTCGTTGAAATGGATGATGCTTGTAAATTGGGCGATATTTTCGTAACAACAACAGGTAATTACCATGTGATTCAACATGACCACATGGTGAATATGAAAGACCAGTCTATCGTTTGTAATATTGGGCATTTCGACAATGAGATTGATGTAGCTTCGTTGAAACAATACGAGTGGGAAAATGTAAAACCACAAGTGGATCAAATTATCTTTCCAGATGGAAAACGTATTACCTTGTTGGCAGAAGGTCGTTTGGTCAATCTTGGTTGTGCTACAGGACACCCAAGTTTTGTGATGTCTGCATCATTCACCAACCAAGTGATGGCGCAAATTGAACTATGGGAAAACCATGCTAACTATGGTAACGAAGTATATGTATTGCCGAAACGCTTGGATGAAAAAGTGGCTCGTTTACACTTGGCAAAAATTGGCGTGAATTTAACTACTTTAACCCAAGAGCAAGCTGATTATATTAGTGTACCTGTTGAAGGTCCATATAAAGTAGATCATTACCGTTACTAGGTAGATTTGTTCATTTCCATGAATAAAACGTTTGTTTTGGGGGTGGCAGTGTTTTTAACACTGCCACTTTGGGGTTGTGCAGAAAAAACCAAAGTAGTGCAAAACAATCCTTCACCAGTAACCATAAAGTTTGATAAAAATGGTGATGGTATTATTGATAGAATTGATTGGCGGCGTATGAAAGATACAGAAAAAAGTACTTATGCCCGTATGTCTCTTGAGGAAATTGGTGAAAACCCTGATGCGATTGTGAAAGGTAAACAAACGCGTGAGTTATTATTATTAGAAGGTTTAAATGCTGTTTATGGTAAATAAATAATCCAGATTTGTTCAGATAATCCTTAACATTCTGTAATCGTTACCGCCAACCCAGCCAATGATGTTTCTTTAAATTTCACAGACATTTCTTCACCTGTTTGTTTCATCGCAGCAATACAATTATCCAAAGACATAAAATGTTCGCCTGTGCCATGCATAGCCAATGATGCGGCAGTGTAAGCTTTGATAGCACCAAACCCATTGCGTTCAATGCAGGGGACTTGTACAAGTCCGCCCACAGGGTCACAAGTCATGCTCAAATGATGTTCTAATGCCATTTCAGCGGCATGTTCAACCTGTTCGGGTGTTCCGCCTCGTACTGCGCACAATCCTGCTGCTGCCATCGCTGCAGCAGAGCCAACTTCACCCTGACAGCCGACTTCAGCACCAGAAATGGAACTGTTGTGTTTGATAATGCCTCCAATAGCACTGGCGGTTAATAAAAAATCGCGTACATCTTGTGTTGTACCGCCTTTATGTTGCATCCAATAATAAAGTACGGCTGGAATCACACCTGCAGCACCATTGGTGGGTGCAGTGGTAATCCCCCCGAAAAATGTTTGAGTTTATAAGTAGAATTTTCTAGTAATATAAACAGGAGATTTTACGATGAAGAAATCTAGGTATAGTGATAGTCAGATAATCAAAATTT
>JALUWH010000202.1 GCA_027019685.1 Ghiorsea sp.
GTTGTTACTATTGCTTGTTGTGGTACATGTTTGGATGGTATTTCACCCTGAAAAAGTAGGGCAATGGCATGTATCGATTCCCAATAACTCAACGGCAGCTTTGTTGCATTTTGCAGTCTGGTTGTGGATAGTGATGATATTATTGATTTATGCGCCAACAGATAGCTCACCATTTATTTATTTTCAATTTTAAGCAAGGTAGGTAAGAGTCTTTGGCATTGATAGAAGTTTGGGAGAGGGCATGTTTGGTTTTTATCGTACATTTTTAGCATTGATGGTGGTCGCCTTACATATTGGGGGTATTCCTTGGGTAGGTGGTTATGCTGTGTATGCTTTTTATATGCTTAGTGGCTATTTGATGACACTGATTATGCAGCGTACTTATGGCTATGATGCTCAAGGTGTGGGCAAGTATGTATTGAACCGCTTCTTACGGATTTATCCATTGTATTGGGTGGCAGGGCTTATCACTTTAGTTCTTATTTATTGGCTTGGAGAAGCTTACACTTCGGGTTTTATCAAATATATGCTCTACCCCATGACTTTGAGTGATATATTAAAGAATCTCTTATTGCTATTTCCAACGGTGGATACCACGCGTTTGGTGCCACCAGCTTGGGCATTAACGGTTGAGCTGTGCTTTTATGTGTTGATTGCACTAGGTTTATCTAAATATGCCAAGATTGCCATGATTTGGTTGGTTTTAAGTGTGATGTATCATGGAATAGCATGGTTTGCAGGTTGGGACAGGTATTTTTCAGTGTTTGCTGCATCTCTACCTTTTGCACTTGGCTCGGTATTATATTTTTATCGGGATAAAGTGCTGCAAAAGTGTTTTGGGAGCACACAAAACCTATCACCTTACTTGCCTTTGTTGCTGCTTTTGTTGATGGCAATCAATTGGTATATAGGCTTTTTATTAACCCGCTCGCATGAATTATTCTTTTATACCAATATCGTGTTGTGTGCCTTGATGCTGGTGGTGTTATCCAGTTATAAATCATTGCCGTGGTTGAGTAAAAAGGCTGATGCCTACTGGGGGGATTTTAGTTACCCTATTTATCTGGTGCATTATCAGGTGGCATTGCTGGTGATGTATATGGCGCAGCAAAGTGGTTGGGATATAAGCCGACCAAGTATCACTTTGATGTGGCTTACGATACCTGCTGTGTTCTTGGTGGCATGGTTGCTTATGTTATGGGTAGAACGTCCTATTGAGCGATTAAGAACACGGGTAAAAGAAAAACTGTAGTCATGTTCAGTGAACTGCTAAGGTTTTGGGTATGAAGATTCTAGTTACAGGTGCGGCTGGTTTTATTGGTGCGCATGTCAGCCAAGCTTTGTTGCAGGCAGGACATACGGTTGTGGGCATAGACAACTTAAATGATTATTACGATGTGCAACTTAAGCATGACAGATTGAAATGGTTTGATGATGTGCCGAGTTTTATCTTTATTAAACTGGATTTGGCAGATAGAGAGGGCATGGAACAACTGTTTGCCCAGCATCGTTTTGATGTGGTGATCAACTTGGCAGCCCAAGCTGGTGTACGTTATTCCATCGACCATCCCCATGCTTATGCAGATAGCAATTTAACAGGTTTTTTGCATGTGCTTGAAGGTTGTAGGCATGGCGGGGTAAAACATTTGCTGTTTGCTTCATCCTCATCGGTGTATGGCGAGAATAAAAAAGTGCCATTTGCCGTGGAAGATAGGGTGGATAATCCGATTTCATTGTATGCTGCTACCAAAAAGTCCAACGAACTGATGGCACATGCTTATGCGCATTTGTATGATTTTAAGGTGACAGGCTTACGCTTTTTTACAGTTTACGGCCCTTGGGGTCGTCCTGATATGGCGTATTTTAAATTCACTAAAGCCATCACAGAGAATACAACCATTGATGTATATAATCATGGCAAAATGCAGCGTGATTTCACTTATATTGATGATGTGGTGGAAGCTGTGACACGCTTAACCGAGCAAGTTCCTAAATATGGTTATAAAATTTATAATATCGGCAATCATTCGCCTGAAACCTTGGAAGATTTTATTGCTGCCATTGAACAAGCCATGGGCAAAAAAGCAGATAAAAATTATTTGCCTATGCAAGCAGGTGATGTGCCTGCCACCTATGCCGATGTACAAGATTTGATGCAAGATGTTGGCTTTAAGCCGAGCACACCATTACAAGAAGGCATTGGCAAGTTTGTGGCTTGGTATAAGGATTATCATGGGGGTCGCCAAGATGGCGTGTAATTTTGAGAAATTGTTTGCACAGGCAGAGTGGTTTAAGCCTGATTTGAATGGTGAATTTGGACGTGATTGGGTGCGGTATCGCAATGATGAAAATCCCAGTGGTGTATGCTGGTTTGTGCCAGCAGACAATGAGAATCCTGTATTATCCGTGATTATCCCAACTGCTGATGCAGACAGGGGTGGTTATTTTGTAAAACTCATGCAATCGCTTACCCAACAGGACATGCAGGATTTTGAGTTGATTGTCATTAAAGGTGATAAACGACAAGGGCGCGGCATCAACATCGCGGTTGCCAAAGCCAAAGGTAAATATGTGCTGACGGTGGATGATGATTCTTCATTGCCCGACCCACAAACATTTAGCAAAATGATAAAAGAGATGGATGAAAATCCTGATATTGGTATGGCAGGTGGTAATAACACCGTGCCTGATTGGGCAACGCCTTTTGTGAAACGTGTAATGACACAAGTGCCACGTCGTAGTTGGCAGCCTGTGTCGGAAATTGTGGATTCTGATTTGGCAGAACATCCTTGTTTGATTATGCGTGCTGATTTGTTTCGCCAAGTGGGTGGTGAAAATGAGGTCATCCCACGTGGGCTTGACCCTTATTTAAGGCAAGTGTTTCGTGAGGCGGATACTCGTGTTGTGGTGCTTCCTGATATTATTTATCACCATTTGCCGCCTGAAACATGGTCTGGCTTGCTGGGGCAAATGTATCGCAATGGTTATCAAGCGGCTTATGCCAATTTGCATTCACCTGAATGGGTGATTGAAACACCTGCTGAACATGGTGATTTTACGCTGCGTGTACCCTTGTGGAAACGTATCTTACGTTATCCATTTCGCATGCTGAAAAGCCTACTTTCAGGGCAATGGTTGTGGGTAATTTGCCAAACTTGGTATGCCGTGGGTTTTGTGCGGGGATGGATGACAGAGCGAGGTAAAACAACATGACAGGGCAAAAAAGTGTGGATAAAGTTTCTTTGCTAGTTTTTTCAGATGATATTTCTATAACACCACTAACTTTGGCATGTAGTGTCGTAAAGAGGTGAAATAAATGAAACTTTGTGTGGTGGGTAGCGGTTATGTGGGGCTGGTGACAGCGGCATGCATGGCAGAAGTAGGGCATCATGTGGTGGGCATTGATATTGATGCCAGCAAAGTGGATATGCTTAATGATGGTGGTATTCCGATATATGAGCCAGGCTTGGATAAATTGGTGTTAAAAAACCGTGAGCAAGGGCGACTGTCATTCACTACGGATTATACAGTGTGTGCCGATGCCGATGCCGTGTTTATTGCCGTGGGTACACCGCCTGATGAAGATGGTTCAGCAGATTTGCAATATGTAATTGCAGCCGCAACCACTGCGGCAAAATATATGCCAGATGGTTGTTTGGTGGTCGTGAAATCTACGGTTCCCGTAGGCACGACAGATGCCGTTGCAGCAGAAGTGAACCAAGTCATGCAAGAGCGCGGCGTATCGGCTTTGGTGGCATTTAATCCTGAGTTTTTACGCGAAGGTAATGCCGTGGGTGATTTCTTAAAGCCAGACCGCATCATTGTGGGTGTCGAAGATGTAGCCAGCGAGAAAAAACTTAAACGCATGTATGCCGCTTTTAATCGCAATCGAGACCGCATGATTATGATGGACAGACGTTCTGCGGAGCTGACCAAATATGCCGCTAACTGTATGTTGGCAACGCGTATTTCATTTATGAATGACTTATCGCGTTTATGTGATGTGGTGGATAGCGATATTGAAAGCATTCGCCGTGGCATTGGTGCTGATGAACGCATTGGCTCGCACTTTTTGTATGCAGGCATTGGTTATGGTGGTTCGTGTTTCCCCAAAGATGTGCAAGCGTTACTGGCAACTGGTGAAAAGTATGATGTGGCTTTACCTGTGGTTTCAGCGGCATGGCAAGCCAATAAGATTCAGCGTCAATGGTTTATTCAGCGATTGTTAAGTGTAGTCAAAACCAAGGCTGTGAAACACGTTGCCGTGTGGGGCTTGGCATTCAAACCTGGTACAGATGATATGCGAGAAGCGCCAAGCATTGATGTGATCAATGCGTTGCTTGATGCAGGTGTAAAGGTGACAGCTTGTGACCCTGCGGCAGCCGAAGAAGCCAAACAGATTTGGGGCAATCAAATTGCATACCAAGATTCACCCGAAGCAACATGCAAAGATGCGGATATATTGGTGGTGCTCACCGAATGGTTGATGTTCCGCGAACCCGATTGGGCAAGTATTGCGGGTTTGATGAAAGGCACAGATATTTTTGATGCGCGTAACCTTTATGTGCAAGAAGAATTGGCACAACATGGGTTAAATTGTATCGCTATTGGGCGAGGCAAGTCTTGCCTGTAATCATCTAATATGTGCGGATTTGTAAGCATATTAGGCAAAACGGATGCTGTGGAACTCAAAGCTATGGCAGCGGCGGTGGCAGCACGTGGCCCTGATGGGCAGGGCGATTTTTTCTCGTCTGAATTCTCAGCTATTCACCATAGGTTAGCCATTATTGGTCCTGATGAACGGGGCAATCAGCCCATGCAAATTGATGATGTGGTGGTGGTGTTTAATGGCTGCATTTACAACTATAAAGCCCTGCGAGATAAGCTAGAAGCAGATGGTGTCACCTTTCAATCGGATTCGGATACGGAAGTAATCCCCCATTTATACCGCCGTTTTGGTTTGGGTTTATTTAACCTACTTGAAGGTATGTTTTCCATTGTGTTGTGGGATAAACGCGAGCAAATATGTTTAGTCGCAAGAGATGTGTTTGGTGAAAAACCTTTGTTTGTTTGTGAGCAAGATGGACGGTTGGGTTTTGCTTCATCACAAAATGCGTTTGAGAAAGGAAAATGGTCACTTACCCCAAATTTAAGCAGCGTATATCAGATTTTAACCCGTATGCGTGCTGAAGCACCACAAACCATGTATGAAGAAGTATCGCAACTGCCAGCAGGTTGTTATGCCATTGCCAAAGCTGGGCAACCTTTGCAAATTCGTCGTTATTTCTTTCTACCTGAGCCAGACCAACCGCTTGATTTAACAGCAGATGAAATCAAACCCGAAGTTAAATCCATGTTAATCAAATCCATCACATCTAAAACGGTATCGGATAAACCTTTGGGCGTATTTTTATCAGGCGGTGTGGATTCATCCCTGATTGCAGGTGTGCTCAAACAAGATGCAGAGCAGGATGTGCATAGCTTTTGTGTACGTTTTTTGGATGCACCTAAAGATTATGATGAAAGTGTGTATGCGAGCCAAGTTGCCGACCATTTAGGTACACAACACCAAACCCTGGAAGTGAATGCCACAGCGCATCAAGCCTTGGATGATTTGGCAGCAGCATTTGATGTGCCAGTGACCAATTCTGCAGCCTTGCCGACTTATTTGATTAGCCGTGAAGCTAAACAATATGTGGATGTGGCATTATCGGGCGTGGGTGGTGATGAATTGTTTGGTGGTTACCCGCGTTATTTAGGTTTGAAGTGGCATGAAAAGTTGCAGGGTTTACCTGCAAGGAGCGTAGCGCTTAAACTATTGGAAAGTTTGGGCGATAGCGCATCCAGCCGCAATTTAAGAGGGCGGTTGCGTAGGTTTTTGCAGGGGTTAAATGATAAACCTGACCATGCTTATCGCCGCTGGACTTCAACCACGGATGCCGCGTGGTCGGATATGTTTCATGGTATGCAGCTTTCGCAACCTAAACATGCTTGGCAAAATGCATCGCAAATTGCAGGTGGGCTTCAAGGTCTGATGCAATCGTATGGTGTGGTTAATGGTGCGATGATTGATGATGTGATTCATTATGTGGGTGATGATTTGTTGGCAGTGGGCGACCGCATGAGCATGGCAAATGGCTTGGAGTTGCGAGCACCATTATTGGATGCGGGGTTGTTCTCATTTATGGCAACTTTGGATGATAGTTGGAAAGTTGCAGGGCTTCCGTGGCAAGAAAACCTTAAAGTATTACTCAAAGAAATCACATGCGATTATTTGCCAAAAGACATGGTGTATAGACCCAAACAGGGCTTTATGGCGCCAATCAAACATTGGATGAAAGCAGACTTTGAGGATGATATTCAAACCATGATTGCCGACAAACCGCTGAGTGGTTTGGTGCGTGAATCTTTTGTGCAAGAGCAGTGGGAGCGCCATCAAAAAGGTGAAGATAAATCGGATATTTTGTGGGGCTTGTTGTTGATGAATCGCTGGATGCAACAGCATGGGTGGCAGTTTTAAAGCATTAGAGAAAATAAAAAGGGGAGGAGTCCTTTAGTTTTAATTTATCTTATAACGAAAAGGGTGAAAGGCTTGATTTGTGGATTTATCAACATGATGCTTTTCTTATCTTCCAAGGTTTTCAAGTTTACGTACGAACACCAGTATTTTTTTTGCTGTAGATATTATGTTTTCAACTTTATCTGCATTCTTTATTTGAAGCATTAAGGTGTCTCCTTTTAAAACTAAAGGTTTGTTGTGGAAATTGATGATAAGTTCTTTGCTTATACGCTGCCATGTACTCTGTAAATCTGCATACCTAGCGTGTAACAGTTCTTTATTCTCTTTGAACCCTTCCATATTTAGTAATACAACTTCTCTAGTCAAATAGTCCATCCACTCTATATCTCGCTTTAGTAGGTTAGGATAGTTGGTAAATCGTATCATAGAGGCGGTCAACTGATTAGCAGCGATCGCTATGCCAACCCATGCATGTTGTTGAATATCTATTGAAATAATACGTGTCCATGAATACGCCATTAGCAGCTCTCTTGAACGCCTTTCATCAAAAGCTTGTGTACTTAATTTACTGTGTAAAGTATTAATGCTTTGTTGAATATTTTTGTTGATGCTTACTAAAGCCTGACCATCTTTTCTTAGGGCGGTATCTACCATTTTTTCAGCATTTATTTCTATAGTTGATAGGGTGCTTTTTATGCCAATATCATCTGCATAAGCTTGATTTGGCATCATAGTAATGCATATTAAACCAGTTGTAATAAACAGTGAATAACAAAAGCGAACGAACATAAAGTAGCCTCTAGGTCTGAATAATATTGCAACATGGTATCATCATTGTATTAAAGCAACTTGAGACTAGCATGATAGCTTTATCATAATTTCCCCCCTAATCTTAATAGTTAGGTGTCCAGTAAAAGGGGTCGGAGCCCTTTTATTTGAGGATTCATACGTTATACTCGCCCTTGAGAGGTGATTTATGCCAAGAAAACCTAGATTTTATATTGCTGGAATGCCCGTGCATGTGGTGCAGCGGGGCAATAACCGTCAGCCTATATTTTTTGGTGATGTGGATTATCGTTCTTACTTAAAGTGGTTGCGTGAGGCGGCGGAAAAGTATGACTGCGCTATCCATGCTTATGTGTTGATGACGAATCATGTGCATATTTTAGTAACACCTGAGGACACGAGTGGGATTAGCCGCATGATGCAATATGTAGGGCGGCGATATGTACCATATATTAATCAAGCATATGGGAGAAGTGGTACACTTTGGGAAGGTCGTTATAAGAGTAGCCTGATTGATGCGGATAACTACTTTTTAGCATGTAGTCGTTATATTGAAATGAATCCTGTACGAGCGGGTATGGTTGCACACCCACGCGACTATGCTTGGTCTAGTTATGCACATAATGTGGAAGGCAAGGCTAACCAACTGATTCGACTTCATGCACTATATACTGCTTTGGGTCACTCTGACTCTGCTCGAAGAAAGGCGTATCAGGCTTTGTTTCAGGAGCAAATGGATGATAAAGAGCTAGTGAACATTAGAGCTTCATGGCAAACGGGTACACCGCTTGGTAGTGATAGATTTAGGGAAGAAATTGAAGCAGTGTTGGGCAAAAAGGTTGGTTATCATAAACGAGGGAGACCTGCAAAACGTGATAAAAAGAAACAAAAGGGCTCTGACCCCTTTTAGGATATTGATGGTCGCTGATGTATCGGCGGAAAGTGTGCATGGTGGGGCAGAGCGTATGCTGCATCATCATTTGCGGGCGTTGGTTGATGCGGGTTATGAAGTCACCATGCTGACACGCCAGCCTTCACCAGATGCAGAAGTGTGCATTGAATTACCGCAATTTGGTATTCAGGAATTTCGTTTTCCTTTTTCTGGGGATAAGGGTTACAAGGGCTTGAAAGAGCTGAAATCAGCAGCCAAACAATGGTGGAAGCATCATCAAGATGAATTTGATGTGGTGGTGAGTGAGCAGCCTTTTGTGATGTGGGTATTGCTTGAGGCGGGGTGCAAGTTGCCGCGTTTGCAGGTGTGTCATTCGTTGGCATGTGAAGAATATGAAACGCGGCATGCCTTGGATATGACATGGAAACATAAACTGGTGATTCCAGCCATGCGCAAGCTTGAATCGCAAGTATATCGCTCGGCGCAACAAATTATGGTGTTAAGCCAATATACCCAAGATAAGTTGGAAGCATTTTTTGCTGTGCGTAACTATACCAGCATCAATCCTGGTGCGGCAGAGCCTTATCAAGGTTTAACGCTGGCTGCGCGAGAAGCTGTGCGGCAAGATTTGCGCTGGGATAAACCTGTGGTGAGCACATTGCGCAACCTTGTGCCGCGAACAGGTGTGGACTTGATGATTCAAGTGGCGGCTATTGTGAAGTATCAGGGTAAGGATGTGCGTTTTGTGGTGATGGGTGATGGCGCACTTCGAGATTCGTTGCAGAAATTGGCTGAGGCATTGGATGTATTGGATATGGTTGAGTTTACAGGTTTCTTGGCTGAAGAAGATGTGCAAAAACGATTGCTAGCTAGTGATGTATTTATGGTGCCTACACGTGGTTTGGAAGGGTTTGGTCTGGTGACATTAGAAGCCAATGCTTGGGGTACACCCGTATTGGCGACCCCGATTTCAGCCAATAAGGAGCTGGTTCCGAGTATTATGCATAATCAGTTGTCAGCCAATGCATCACCATTGGCTTTGGCTGAGAAATTGATATGGATGTTGGATAATCCGCTTAGTGAAGGGCAACGCCAGCGCACAGCCGATGATGCTATGCGGCAATACAATTGGGAAAAACATGATGCGAACTTTTTGGAGCAGGTGAAAACATTAGCATGAAAATCTTGCATTTGATTACACGTATGGACGGTGGTGGTTCGGCGGTGAACACGCTAATCACATCACAGGAACAAGCCAAAG
>JALUWH010000203.1 GCA_027019685.1 Ghiorsea sp.
TCGCTCACGCACATTACCCCGCTTATCAATCAGGCGCTGTGTAGTTTTCTTAATCAAATCATCCCCATCATCGCGTGCTTCAACCAGCTTCATCACTTCTAAACCCGTTGTTGGCTCACTGGCATAGAGCGGTGATGACATCATGGTCAACACAGCCAAGGTCGAAAAAATTATTTTAATATTCATACATCACCCCTTTGATGAAACACTTTATATGCTAGAAATAAAATGACAGACCATACTGCTGTACGCACCATCATCGCACCCACAGTGCGAGACTCATACGGTATATCAACAATAAAAACACTCAGCCCTAATGCTAAAAATACTGCGACAATTCCCAGTAAAATGGCAGCAGCCAACCACAAGGACCATGTTTTTTTCATCCAGAAAGCAATGCCTGCAATGATATAGAAGAAGCCAGAGATAAAATTAAACCAAAGTACAAATGGCACGTAATCACCTGCGGCAATTCGTGCCTCCTCACTCCAAAACAATACCGCACCGCCCGACTTAATCGTGAGCAAGCCAAATGCAACGGCAACAATACCAATAACAATTCTGACCACGCCGCACCTTTTCTTATGTTTGTCACTCATACGTTATACTCCTGTTTAATCATACTTAAAATCATTTTAAATCCATCAATGTCGCCGCTAGCTTTTTCAACACTTTAATAGCGATAGCCTTATCATCATCTGCCACACCTTGAACGAGCTCATTTTGAAAGCCCGAAGCCATAGGGAACGCTGTTTCCAACATCGCATGTCCTTCTGCTGTCAATTTTATATTCATACACCTTCTATCATCAGGATTCACCACCCGAGCAACCAAACCTTTCTTCACCAACCCATCAATACGCCGTGTAATGGTTGTTTTATCGCGCATCATTAGTTCAATAATTCTCGCTTGTGTAACCACCCCTTCATTTAATAAACGCACTAAAATAGCAAAGTCTTGAGCAACAATATTTAAACCAGCCTTCGCAAATCGCTTTTCAATTTCTTCAGTCATCAAATATGACACCCGGTTAATATAAAAACCTAAAACCTGCTCTAATTTAAAATCTTTTAATTCACCCATAGCATTCTCCCTAAAACCGAACTTTAAATTATTTAGTTTTGATATGCAACTATTTCATTATGCAACCATTGTTTATATCTTGCATGACATATTTCTTTATTCCAAAACAACAGAGGTTCATCCATGACAAAAGCATAGAAATTGATTATGATGCGCCCCCTTTCAAAAATTGATGTAAAAAAGTGAAACATTTTTCTTATTGGAGCCGCTGATGACGCAAATGCCGAAAAAGCAAGGATTATACAACGCACAACACGAGCATGACGCATGCGGTGTTGGTTTTGTTGCCCACATTAAAAACCAAAAAAGTCATGATATTGTTGAAAAAGGCTTAGAAATCCTGCTCCGTTTAACCCATCGCGGCGCAGCAGGCGCAGACCCTAGAGAAGGTGATGGTGCAGGTATTTTGATTCAAATCCCTGATGACTTTTTTCAAGCCGTTGCGCCAGACTCTGATATTACATTACCAGCCGTAGGTGAGTATGGCGTAGGTATGGTTTTCTTGCCGCAAGATGATGCGCATCGTGCTGCTTGCGAAAAAATCATTGAAGATACCATCACAGCAGAGGGTCAAACTGTGCTTGGCTGGCGTGATGTACCCGTAGATGCTGTACGTGCTGATTTACCAGAAAGTGTATTAGCATGTGAGCCTGTTACACGTCAAATTTTTGTAGGAAAAGGTAGTAACTGCGCTGACCAACAAGCATTTGAGCGCAAATTATTTGTTATTCGTAAAATCTTTGAAAACCAAATTGCTGATAAAGCTTTTGGTGACAAAGCCAAATTTTATGTGAACTCATTATCTACACGTACGATTGTATATAAAGGTATGTTCTTATCGCATCAAGTGGGTGCATACTTTACCGATTTATCCGATGCTCGAATGAAATCAGCACTAGCATTGGTGCATCAACGTTTCTCCACCAATACTTTCCCATCTTGGGAATTGGCGCATCCTTTCCGCATGGTCGCTCACAATGGTGAAATCAATACAGTTCGCGGTAATATCAACTGGATGAATGCACGTCGCCATTCCATGAAATCCAAATATTTGGGTGATGATCTTGATAAAGTTTGGCCTTTAATTCCTGAAAACCAATCCGACACCGCATGTTTTGACAATGCATTGGAATTATTGGTTATGGGCGGTTATTCGCTCACCCACGCTGCCATGCTACTTATTCCTGAAGCATGGTCTGGCAATAACTTGATGGATGAAAAACGCAAAGCATTTTATGAGCATCATGCAGCATTGATGGAGCCATGGGATGGCCCTGCTGCCGTTGCATTTACTGATGGCATTCAAATTGGTGCAACACTGGATAGGAATGGACTACGCCCTGCACGTTACTTGATTACCGATGATGATTTGGTGGTGATGGCATCTGAAATGGGCGTATTGGATATTCCAGAAGAAAAAATCATTAAAAAATGGCGTTTACAACCAGGAAAAATGTTCCTTATCGACTTGGAAGAAGGCTGCATTATTGATGACTCCGACATCAAAGATGCCCTAGCACTTGAGCGTGACTACAAAAAAATCTTGGCTGAAACCCAAATTCAAATTGAAGATTTAAATGTGGATGTTGAAGTCAAACAGCCTCAACATGATGATTTATTAAATAAACAACAAGCATTTGGTTACACTAAAGAAAACCTCAAGTTTTTGATGGCACCCATGGCAATCACTGGCATGGAAGCCACAGGCTCCATGGGTAATGACACGCCACATGCAGTGTTATCCAATCGCGCTAAACCATTGTATAACTATTTCCGTCAGTTGTTTGCCCAAGTCACCAACCCACCCATTGACCCTATTCGTGAAGAAATGGTAATGAGCTTAACATCTTTCATTGGTCCTAACCCCAACTTACTTGGCTTGGATGATGAAGAACCAACCCTACGTTTGGAAGTCCATCAACCGGTTTTGACCAACCAAGACTTGGAAAAAGTTCGGAATATTCACGAAGCGACCCAAGGTAAATTCCGCACATTGACTTTATCTATGTGTTACCCCGCAGACTCTGGTGCTGCGGGCATGGGTGTTGCCATTGAAAGTTTATGCAAACAAGCCGAGCGCGCTGTATTGGATAAATTCAATATCATTATCCTCAGTGATAGAGATATGGATGAACAACATATCCCCATCCCTGCATTATTGGCCACATCAGCAGTACACCAACACTTGATAACCAAAGGTTTACGCGTGGAAACAGGACTTGTGGTTGAAACAGGTTCTGCTCGTGAGATTCAACATTTTGCAACCCTGGCTGGTTTTGGTGCAGAAGCTGTCAACCCATATTTGGCATTTGAAACATTGATTGATATGCATAGCCGTGGTCATTTTCCAAGCGATATTACAGCCTCAAATATTGAACCACGCTTTATCAAGGCTATGGGCAAAGGTTTGTACAAAGTGATGTCCAAAATGGGTATTTCTACATACCAATCCTATTGCGGCGCACAAATCTTTGAAGCCTTTGGTTTATCTTCAGAGTTTGTCGATAAATATTTCAAAGGCACAGCCACCCAAATTGAAGGAGTTGGTCTTGATGAGATTGCAAAAGAAGCGGTGATGCGTCATCAGCTTGCCTATGGCAACTCTATGATTCATAAGAAAATGCTTGATGTAGGCGGCGAATACGAGTGGCGTGTACGCGGTGAACAACATGCACTGACCCCTGAAACCATTGCCAAGCTGCAACATGCTGTCCGCACCAACAACTATGATTTATACAAAGAGTTTGCCGATATGATCAACAACCAAAAAGGTCGTTTAATCACCTTACGTGGTTTATTTAAGTTCAACAAAGGCAACAGTATTCCTTTAAGTGAAGTTGAACCTGCAACCAATATCGTCAAACGTTTTGCCACAGGTGCCATGTCATTTGGTTCTATTTCACATGAAGCGCACAGTACACTAGCGATTGCTATGAACCGTTTGGGTGGCAAGTCCAACACGGGTGAAGGTGGTGAAGAGGTAGAGCGTTTCACACCTCTAGCCAATGGTGATTCCATGCGCTCTGCGATTAAGCAAGTGGCATCAGGTCGCTTTGGTGTGACTGCTGAATATTTGGCAAATGCAGACCAAATTCAAATTAAAATGGCACAAGGCGCAAAACCAGGTGAAGGCGGACAGTTACCTGGACACAAAGTGGATAATCGTATTGGTAAAGTACGTCACTCTACACCAGGTGTGGGTTTGATTTCCCCACCACCCCACCATGATATTTATTCCATTGAAGATTTAGCACAATTAATTTTCGACCTTAAAAACACCAATACCGATGCTGATATTTCTGTGAAATTGGTATCTGAAATTGGTGTGGGCACAGTAGCTGCTGGTGTGGTTAAAGCACATGCCGACCATGTAGTGATTGCAGGTCATGATGGTGGCACGGGTGCATCACCCATGACATCCATTAAATATGCGGGTTCTGCATGGGAAGTGGGACTAGCTGAAACCCAACAAACATTATTATTGAATCGCTTGCGTAGTCGCACACGTTTGCAAGCTGATGGTCAAATGCGCACAGGTCGTGATGTTGCCATTGCCGCATTACTTGGTGCCGATGAAGTTGCATTTGGCACGATTGCCTTGATTGCCGAAGGCTGTGTCATGATGCGTAAGTGTCATTTAAACACCTGCCCAGTTGGTGTGGCAACACAAGATGCCGAGCTTCGCAAAAAGTTTATTGGTAAACCTGAAGATGTGGTCAACTACTTTATGTATGTAGCTGAAGAAACCCGTGAAATCATGGCTGAATTAGGCTTTAAAACCTTTGATGAAATGGTTGGTCGTGTGGACATGTTGGATACGGATGATGCCGTGCGTCATTGGAAATCAGAAGGCATTGATTTATCACCTATTTTCCACCAAGTGGAATCTTCGGACAATAAATCACATAGCCAAAGCCAAGACCATGGTTTGGATACTTTAATTGATAACAAACTCATTGCTGAAGCACAACCTGCTTTGGAAAATAAAACACCAGTAGTAATCAATACTGGTGTTTGCAATGTTGACCGCAGCTTTGGCACCATGCTTTCAGGCAAGGTTGCCAAGAAGTATGGTCATGCTGGTTTGCCAGAAGATACGATTGTTATCAATGCTAAAGGTACTGCTGGTCAATCGCTGGGCGCTTGGCTTGCACGTGGTGTATTCATTAATCTTGTTGGTATTGGTAACGATTATGTAGGTAAAGGTTTATCGGGAGGTCGTATTACCATTCGCCCACCTGAAGAGACACCTATCAAAGCTGAGGAAAACAGTATTGTAGGTAATACCGTATTGTTTGGTGCTGTGGATGGTGAAGCTTATTTTAATGGTATTGCTGGTGAACGTTTTGCTGTGCGCAACTCGGGCGCTGTTGCCGTTGTTGAAGGCGTAGGCGACCATGGTTGTGAATACATGACAGGTGGTACAGTCGTTATTCTTGGTGAAACAGGTCGCAACTTTGCTGCGGGTATGTCTGGTGGTATGGCATATGTGTTTGATGCATCAGGCGCATTTGAACAACGCTGTAATATGGCACAAGTTAGCCTTGAGCCTGTGTTATCTGAAGATGCAGCTTTGGAGAATAACTATCATTTGGGTGGCGACTTAGAAACCCACGGTAAAGTAGATATTCGCCATAGCTTAAGCCAAAATGATGAAAAGATTTTACATCAACTTATCGTACGCCATGTGCATTATACCAACTCTGCACGCGGCAAAGAAATCCTGGATAATTGGGACGCTTCATTAGAAAAGTTTGTTAAAGTTATTCCTGTGGACTACAAACGTGCGCTTGCTGAGCGCGAAGCAGAGCAAAAAACCAAACAAGTGAAGGAGTCAGCTCATGGGTAAACCAACAGGTTTCAAAGAATTTGAACGTCAAAACCTGACTTATGCACCCGTTGCAGAACGTGTGACAAATTTCAAAGAGTTTTCCAAGCTTCCAGCTGAAGATGATTTAAAAACACAAGGTGCGCGTTGCATGGACTGCGGTATTCCATTTTGTCATAATGGTTGCCCAGTGAACAACATCATCCCTGATTGGAATGATTTGGTCTATCACGGCCACTGGCGAGAAGCACTGGATACCCTACATTCCACCAACAACTTCCCAGAATTTACAGGACGTATTTGCCCTGCACCTTGTGAGGAAGCATGCACAGTCAACTTGATTGGCGATGCCGTGACCATCAAAAATATCGAGCTTTCTATTGTTGAGAAAGGCTTTGAAAATAACTGGATTCAACCTGAAATTGCCGCAGAAAAAACAGGTAAAAAAGTTGCTATCGTAGGTTCTGGCCCTGCGGGTTTGGCTTGTGCGCAACAATTGGCGCGAGTTGGCCATGATGTAGTGGTCTTTGAAAAAGAAAATCGTATTGGTGGTTTGATGCGTTATGGTATTCCAAACTTCAAGTTTGATAAGGCAGTGATTGACCGCCGCATGGAACAAATGCGTGCCGAAGGCGTAGAATTCCGCGTCAACCAACATATTGGCGTAGATATTCCTGCCAAATCATTGCTTGATGAGTTTGATGCTGTTGTATTAACGGGTGGCTCTGAAAAACCACGGGACTTACCCATTGAAGGACGTGACTTGCAAGGCATTCATTTTGCCATGGAATTGTTAACCAAACAAACCAAACGTGTATTGGGTGATGATATTCCTGAAGATGAATTTATTTCTACCAAAGGTCAGCATGTAGTGGTGATTGGTGGTGGTGATACAGGTTCGGATTGCATTGGTACATCCAACAGACACGGTGCAGCGTCGATTACCCAACTTGAAATCATGCCTGCGCCACCCGAAGAACCCAATAAGCTGATTACATGGCCTGATTGGCCTATGAAAATGCGTACCTCCACTTCCCAAGAAGAAGGTTGTGAGCGTGATTTCGCTGTGACCACCAAACGATTCATTGGTGAAAATGGCAAAGTAACGGGCATTGTTTGTGCTCGTGTGGATTGGTCGCAAGATGATAGTGGGCAGTGGAAGATGACAGAAATTAAAGGCTCAGAATTCACACTCAAAGCTGATAAAGTGTTCCTTGCTATGGGGTTTGTACATCCTGTACATGAAGGCATGCTTGATGAGCTAGGACTTGCCAAAGATGCGCGTGGTAATGTGTCTGCCAACATGAATGATTACAAAACAAGCTTAGACAAAGTATTTTCCGCAGGCGATATGCGCCGTGGTCAATCCTTGGTTGTTTGGGCGATTCGTGAAGGTAGGCAATGTGCAGCAGCAGTAGATACCTATTTAATGGGTGAAACTGGACTGCCGCGTTAAAACACAATCATGATTAAATAAGGTCGCCTTATACAAATAAGTGCGACCTTATTTTTACTGGATTATACGCCATAGTCTATTTGAGAAATCACATCCGAAAGGCTTTTCATACGGAATGGCTTGACTAAGTGCCCCTGAATTTTTGCAGAATATTGCTTGGGTATCATGGTATCTGAAGTAACGATTGCAAAAGGATAATCAGGATAAATATCCCACGTTTTGTCCATTAACGCATACCCGTTCATACAAGTCATATTAATATCTGTAAATGCTAATTTTGGCTTTTGGTAATCTTCACTTTGTATATATGCAAGATATGCCTCAGGTTCTGAGAACGTCATGGTTTGAAAGCCAAGTCGCTGTAACATCACAGAAATAATATCTAGTACATACACTTCATCATCAATAATATGAACCATGCCCACATCATAATCATAATAAGCTACAAAGGCTTGCCTATCGCATGAATATGCTAGAGTGGCTCAAAATGACTCAAACTCCCTTGTTCAAAAGCGTGAAACCCAAGTATCTACACATGCAGCAATTTCACCATACACACGTCTAAACGTTTCTTCTGACCTTCCCATAGGGTCATCAATAACTTTCCCGCCGCAAGGCTGGGATAACATCATCACCTTACCCACGTGCTCTGGTCTTTTTTGCATCAAGTGTGCCCGTTGTTCTGGCTCCATGACTAGCACCAAGGCTGCTCTGTCCATATCTGGTGCTAACAATGCGTTGGACATATGCGTGTTCATATCCACACCAAACTCTAAGCCTACTTTCAAGCCCTTTTCAGGCACTGTTTTGCCCTGCATCATCAAAAGACCACGGCTAAACACTTCTCCTTGTATTCCTTTCTCTTCCAATTGCTTGCGCATATAAAATTCTGCAAATGGGCTACGACAAATATTGCCTGCACAAACCATCATGATTGGTGTTGGTAAAAACATATTATTCTTCTCTCCATAAAATTTGCCCATCACTTTCTTTGGCAATCCGTTGCATCAAAGTTTGATGCCTTTCTAAATCTTCTTCACGAATTGTTATCGCTGGACGGCGCATTAATGCTGCTGTTTCTCTTTGCTCCGTTTGCTGACGCTGGGCAGAAGGTAGTTGCACATATTCAGATGCAGGTTTAACTCCCGTATCCATACCCAAAGAAAACTGCTTGCCGCCTGTCATCGCCAAGTACACTTCACCCAACAGTTCAGAGTCTAACAATGCCCCATGCAGCTCCCTATGCCCACGAGCAATTTCAAAACGATCACATAAGGCATCCAAGTTGTTTCTTTGTCGTGGAAACTGTTTCTTTGCCATCACCAATGTATCAATCACTGGAATATCATGAATATTCGGCATGCCACATGCCTCAAGCTCATTCATAATAAAACCCAAATCAAAAGGAGCATTATGGATGACCAGTGTACCACCATCTATAAAATCCAAAAAGTCTTGCGCAATATCAGAAAAATATGGTTCATCTTTGACTCGAGCATCATCAATACCATGAATACGCACTACTTCTGCAGGTATTTTACGGTCAGGATTGATATATTGATGAAATGTGCGTGTCTGATTCATATCACGGTTATTAACTTCAATAGCTCCAATTTCCACCATGCGGTCGCCTTGCTGTGGTGAAAGCCCAGTCGTTTCTGTGTCCAACATAATTAAACGCATATTATTTCTCCCCAAACCAACGGCTAGGTAATGAAAATAAACTTTCCAACAATCCAGACTGCGGCAAACCAGCATCTTCAGGGTTTAGTTCATCCACCACAGCATCGGAAGCGGGCCCATGAATATGGTAAACTTTCCGCAAAAAACTTTTATCTTCCCCTGCCAGAAGGTGACCTAAAAGTGGTATATTGCCGATAATCGCCTCAATATTTTGCCATGGTCTTGCAATCAATAAAATATCCAAATCACCCGTATCCAAGTTCACTTTTCCCGTGCCACCAGCATCTAATGCCGAT
>JALUWH010000204.1 GCA_027019685.1 Ghiorsea sp.
GCTTTTATTTCTTGTATTATCACACAATGATATATAAACGGCATCAAATAGAGGTTAAGATAATGGATAATAATCAAACAAACCAAGAAATTTTGACACTTTTCAAAGAGCTTTCTTCAGGTAATTTCTGTCACCGTGCCAATGGCGATGATGATATCATCAAACAAGCCAATGCCTTTGCCGCTAATATGGAATCCCGTATGTTGGAGCAGTTGGATGATATGGTGGACATGACTATGGATGCCTTTGAAACCACCATGACTATGGGGCATTTGGAACAAGATATTGGAGTATTAGATGATAGAGCAATGGCTATGGCAAGTGCAAGCGAGCAAATGAGCGCCAATGTATCCCATGTCGCAGAGCGGATTGAACAAGTTAATAGTAGTATCATTAATGCCAATCAACAAAGCACTGATGCGACAGATGCTGTTGCCCATGCCGTGGATGCTATGGATAATATTAACAATCAGGTTGAGCAAGCTGGTGAACGTGTGCAAGCACTCACACAAGCTTCACACGAAATTGATAGCATACTTGCTGTGATAAAAAAAATATCAGACCAAACCAATCTTCTCGCTCTTAATGCAACGATTGAAGCAGCTAGGGCTGGTGAAGTGGGTAAAGGTTTTGCCGTGGTTGCCCATGAAGTCAAAGAATTATCCCAACAGACTAAACAAGCTACAGAAAATATTGTAGAAAAGATTCATCGTATTCAACAAGATGTGTCAGGTATTGCTGAGTCCACAGATGGTATCACTCAGGCTGTGGAACAAGGCAAACAAAATATGGATGATTTAAATGGTCGTGTAAGTGAAATATCTACTGCTTTGGATGATATTACTACTGAAGTGGATCAAATTACCGAAGCCACCAATGACCAATCTGATGCTTCTCAAGAAGTGGCATCTTCTGTGGCAGAAACCGCTACTATGGTCGCCAATGCAAGGCATGTGGTAGACCAAACATTAAAAGATACCGATGCTATGGAAAATAAACTGGTATCTGAAATCCAAGAATTTGCTGAAATGACACTTCAAGATGCCATTTTACGCTTGGCGAAATCAGACCATGTGTTATGGAAAAAACGCCTTATCAATATGATTCTTGATCGTGGTGATATTGAACTGTCCACAGTTGCCAGCCATCATGATTGCAGGCTTGGTAAATGGTACGATTCGTTGGGGCAAGATGTGTATGGTCATAGCGAAAACTTCAAAAAATTAGCCATTCCTCATGAACAGGTTCATTCACTTGGTCGCCGTGCTGTTGAACGTTATAACAATGGCGATAAAGAAGGTGCAATTGCTGATGTAGAGGCTATTGGTCCATTATCTGAAAAAGTAGTGAATCTATTGGAAGCTTTAATCGCAGAATCCAGATAGATTAGTCACGAGCAAACTCACCCGCCATCACACCTTTATGTTGTATTCAAGAGCGCAAGGATGGCTTGAATAAGATCAGTGGGGGTAGGAGGGCAACCATGCACCACAGCATCCACAGGAATAATATCAGCAACACGACCCGCAATGGCATAATTATCTTTGCCAAACACACCACAGTTAGCTGCGCAAT
>JALUWH010000205.1 GCA_027019685.1 Ghiorsea sp.
TTATGCGTATCTCTCGTCAAATGGCACAAGAAACAGGTCGTGAACCAAGCCCTGAAGAGCTTGCAGAACACCTGGAAATGCCGATTGAAAAGGTTGAGCAAATTCTTGAAGTTGCAAAAGAACCCGTATCTCTGGATACACCAGTCGGTGATGATGATGACACCAGCTTGGGTGATTTTGTACAGGATGTTAAAGCTGAAAACCCATTGGATACTGCTGTCATTGAAGCATTGCGTGAATCTACACATGAAGTTTTGCAAAACTTAACTGACCGTGAACAAAAAGTACTTCGCATGCGTTTTGGTATTGGTATGAACACAGATCATACCTTAGAAGAAGTGGGCAAACAGTTTAACGTAACACGTGAACGTATTCGTCAAATTGAAGCAAAAGCATTACGCAAGCTTCGTCACCCTTCTCGAGCACAAAAACTTAAAACCTTTGCCGAAAGCCCTGAGCTTTCAGCATCGTTACTCAACAAGTAACTTCTAAGCATAAAAAAGGCAGCTCACGCTGCCTTTTTTAACCTTTGCTATTCAACATCAATCAATATCGACATAAAATACCAAACCAAGGTCTTCATCTTCATGAAACTTGGTCCAGACATTAAAAACTTTACTTGGATCTGATAACATCGTTCGCTTAACTAGGAATTGTTTTTTATGCGTACCTGTGGCATCGGATGTTAACATGTCACAAACACCACTGATTGAATAAAACAATGAATCCTCATCTGATTCATCATTAAAAAAAAACCTACAATTAATACCACTGTTCGCCAGTTTGTTTTGTGATGTCATACGCAACACATCTGACTGTACATTGATAATATCCCTATCTTTCACTTCAGGTGTACGCAATGCAACTATGACATGCGCATCTTTTTCTACAGATGAAATCAATTTACCCAAAGAACCCGTAAAAAGCCCCTCAAAATTGGTACTTTCATGATCTTTTTGAAAAGCAATAAAATTCACCTGCCGAATAGTGTCCGCAGAAACTTGGCTTGGCATAAACACATATAAGTTGCAAAATGAAAATAATAATACCACCGTACGTAAATTCATGGGGAACATCCTCAAAGCCTTCTTATAAATGCAACAGTTTCCTGTTGTGTTTGATTAATTTTTTGCTGCAACGCATTTTTCATCAATAACACATCCTGTCTTGGCATACCAATCTCTTCAAGCTGGTTAATATCCCGTAAGTTATATACCAAATCGCGCAACTTTGAGATCATCACTCGCAATGTTTGCATTCTTTCTGAGGCCAACTTTTGATTCATTTCTAAGTTGCTACCAAACGCAGCATTTGCAGTAGAAAGCTGCACAACAGTCATCCCCACAACAAACGAAATCAACATCAATATTTTATGCATATCACCACCTAAGATTGAATTCAGGCGGCATATTTCATGTCATCTATGATACCTGTGTGACACAAAGAAACCTTGCATCAACTTAGGCTTCAGGGCGAACACAAATCCTTTGAATATGTGTTGTTTGCCTAGATTGTGCATCCACTGTGATTTTCGTGGCAAAAATGGTCGCCCCACGCTCCACAGCTTCAAAACGTTGTGGTAACCGCTTCACCATACGGCGCAAAGCACCTTCTTTTTTCATACCAATAATGGAGTTATAAGAACCCGTCATACCAATATCGGATTGAAAAGCAGTGCCACTTGGGTGAATAATTTCATCACACGTCGGCACATGGGTATGCGTGCCATAAACCATACTTACTTGACCATCCAAGTACCAACCCATACCCATTTTCTCGCTGGTCACCTCTGCATGCAAGTCCACAAGAATGGCATTCACATCATTAGGGATTTCAGCCAACACCCTATCTGCAGCTTCAAAAGGGCAATCCCAAGTACCCATAAACACTTGCCCAATCAAGTTTATCACTGCAATTTTATGCCCATCCCGAGTTTCTTGTACAGTCCAACCATTACCTGGCGCATACTTGGAAAAGTTTGCAGGGCGAACAAACCTATCATCTTCCTCAATATCCTCTAAAAAACTACGTTGATCCCAGCAATGATTACCATTAGTGATGACATCCACGCCCAAAGTGAACAACTCATCTGCAAGTTTAAGCGTTGTACCAAAACCTGCTGCAATGTTTTCGCCATTGGCGACACAAAAATCAATTTGATGCTCATCCAATAAGTGGGGTAAATGATCACGCAAAGCCCTGCGCCCTGCTTTGCCAAGCACATCACCAATGATAAGAATATTTAAACTATTGGACATGAATAATTCCTTTTTCTGTAATAATTGTTGTCAGCGGCACATCATGCTGTTCAACAGGGATGTTGGGAAGCTCTTGGCATGAAAAAGCCAAACCAACCTGCTCATCAATATATTGCGCAAAGGCTGCCAACCAACGGTCAAAGTAACCCTTACCCATACCCAAACGGTTACCCTGCCTATCAAAACCCAGTAAAGGGCATACAATCATACTTTGTTGAGCACTGGGCTGCCATATCTCACCTTGCTCTGGCTCTAAAACACCAAAAGTACCTTTTACCCATGATGTAGACTTATCCACCTTTACCCATTGCATGGCTGTATCTTGCAACATACGCGGCACAAAACATTCAATACCAGTAAGCTGTAATAATGATTCTGTATTCACCTCGACAGGCAAGGCTTTATATACCAGCAATTGTTGTACACCTTTGCGCCCTAAATAGGGCAATAGGTGCTGCACAATTTGTTCAGAAAAAGCTTGTTTATCGACTTTAGAAAGTTGCTGTCGCTGTTGTGTTAAATATTGGCGGAGCTGTTGTTTTTCTAGCGTAATATCAGACATAAAATAAAAAGTATCCCCGCACTGTCGTATCATCAGGAAGTTGTCGAACCCTCATAGTGAGGGGGGCGAAGCATTGCTGCATTAGGTTCTTTCGCAAGGAAAGACGCACACAACAACAATAGCAATCTCCCAATCGAAACACATAGGCTCAGGCAACTATGTTGTGACTCGATCAGCGCAGGGACACATTAGCTAAACCCTCTGCCTGTGCAACAGCTTGGTCAAGCTTGGATACAAGCTTATTCAATGCTTGTGGTGAGGCTTGCTGCTGATTCAATAAATCATCTGCCAAATTAAGCGCAATCAACGCCATAATCTTACTGGTATCGATAATAGTACCCGAACTTTTTAAAGCATCAAACTGCTCTTGCACTAAAGCTGCAGCAGCTTCCACCTTTTTTGGATCATCATCGGTATGAATATTGAGTTTTAAACCTGCAAGGCAAACTTCTACGGATTCACTCATACTAAAACACTCATGTTTGCCTACTTGCATTTTCAGCAGCAAGCACATCAAGCTTTTCAATCGTATGTTCAATACGTGCTTTGGCTTCCAGCCGTTTATTTTCTAAGTTCTGATGCTCTAGCTGCAACTTTTCAATTTGTTCACGACGCTTGCGTAACTCTGCTTCTGCCAAACGCGCCACTTCTCGCAAGCGGCGGTTTTCTGCCAAAATTTGCTCATGATTACGCCGAATCGTTGCCAAGTGTTCAAGCAGTATGGATACCTGCTCTTCGACTTTTTTGCTTTGTTCCTCTGCATTCATATCGTGATTGAAACACTGAATAAACTATAGGTCAACACTCAGTCTTGCAGTGTTTGTTGAATTGTATTGCAATGATGACAAACAGCAGCTTCTTTGGCAATACGTTTACGGCATGTATCACAAGCCTTTTGTTCAAAAAAACGCTTATATAAATGTAACACAAGCATCACCGTAATCATGGCTAAAATCAAACGAATAATCATGTTTCACTCTCTTTCTTTTCTTCAACTGCTTGTGCTTTTTTTTCCGCCATATGCGATAACACAATGCCGACTTCATAAAGCAACAACATAGGCAGCGCCAATAAGGTTTGTGAAATAATATCAGGCGGCGTAAGGATTGCCGCAAAAATAAATGCCCAAACAATCACATAACGCCTTTTATCTTTAAGTCCTTGCGTACCAACCAAATCCATACGTACCAATAACATAATAACAATGGGGATTTGAAAGCTCATACCAAAAGCAAACAGCAACTTTAACACCAGAGTCAAATACTCTTTAATCGCAGGCATGGCCTGAATTAAATCTGTAGAAAAACCGAGGAAAAATTCAAAAATAAGTGGAAAAACCACATAAAAAGCAAAGGTTGCCCCTGAAATCATTAAGAACAAACTGGATACAAAATAACCAAGGAATGCCCTTCTTTCATTTTTATATAAACCTGGTGCAACAAATGCCCACAACTGATAAAATGTAACTGGGGCAGTAGCAAATAAACTCAATACCAAAGCAATTTTCAAATAGGTAAAAAATACATCTGGTGCATTTAAAAACACCAAAGGTGTACCAGGTGGTAATGCTGCACGAATAGGGGCTGAAATAAATTCAAAAACGATGTCTGAAAAATTCATCAATACCAACACACCAAAAACATAAGCCAAAATAGCAATCATCAACCGCTTTTTAAGCTCTTTAAGATGTGTCATCAATGGTGTTGCATCTACTGCTTGCTCAGTCACGTATCTTTCTTCTCTGGTTTGGAATCATCTGTTATGGGTTGCGTAGCCGCTTCTACTTCTTCTTTAACTTGTGATATATCCGATGTTGCCGCTTGTACATGTGTTTCCACTTCTTCTTTTATCTGCTGAATAGGTTGCGTAAGGTGCTGTTTTTCTTGCTCAAGTTGCATTTTAAGGCTGTTCATCCACAACCGACCTTCTCTCACCACTTTCGCAATTTGTGCCAGGAAGGATGGTAAACGCTCAGGCCCAAGCACCAAAAAACCAACAATACCAATAAGGATGAGTTCAATCATCCCAATATCAGGCATGTTTTATTTCTCCAGCAAGTGAATACAACATTTTACGATGATTTTTCATCCTTTTGCTTTTCAGCAGAAGCGACTTCTACATCAATGGTTTTATCAGCATCTTTATCTTTTTCATCTATGGAAATATTGGTTCTAAAGCTTTTAATACCCTTAGCAAGCCCTTCGCCCAAAGCTGGTAATTTCTTCGCGCCAAACAATACCATGACGATTACCAATATTAAGATTAATTCCGTTGTTCCTAAACCAAACATAATACCTGCCCCTTCATTTTTTCATTTCAGCAAACTTACACTTTCGCAAGCCTAAGGCAAGCAAAGCAAAGTCACATTATCATTTCTTATTATTTCTTCAAAAGAGCCTATTTTTTTAATGCCTTAGCAAACGCTGCTGCAAAAGCATTATCCGCCTGTGCTTTACCTCGTCCTTGTGAACCTTTGCCTCGTGATTTCTGCTGTAATTTCTTTTGCACCTGTTTAGTCACACTAGGCTCTTGTTTTCGTTGTACTTTTTTATCTTTTTTCACCACTTCGCCCATAGCTTTGCCATCTGAGCGCATGCTTAATGAAATGCGCCGTCTTTTAATATCCACTTCGCTCACTTTAACAGTGACCACCTGCCCTGTTTTCACCAGCTTACGCGGATCATCAACAAACTGATCAGCCAATGCAGAAATATGAACCAAACCATCTTGATGCACACCAACATCTACAAATGCACCAAAATTCGTTACATTACTCACCACACCTTCAAGCTGCATACCTACACGCAAGTCTCGAATATCATTCACACCAGGTTTAAACTTTGCCGTTTTAAAATCTGGTCGTGGGTCACGACCTGGTTTTTCAAGCTCTGCCAATACATCACGCACGGTTTGTTCACCAAAATCCCCTTGTGCCAAGGATTGAATATCCACCGTCTTACTTAGATCTGCTTTGCCCACAGCCTCATGCAAATCTAATGACAACTGCCGCAACACTTTCTCCACCAAAGCATAAGCTTCAGGATGTACTGCAGAAGCATCTAACGGATTATCACCATTCAAAATTCTTAGGAAACCAGCAGCTTGCTCAAATGTTTTTGCACCCAATCCTTTAACAGCTTGCAATTCATTGCGGTTACTAAATGCACCTTTGGCATCACGTTGCTCTACAATTGTCTTCGCCACCTTTCGATTTAAACCTGCAACATAAGTAATCAACTCTACTGATGCCGTGTTGAGGTTAACCCCCACTGCATTCACACAATCTTCAACAACGCTAGTCAAAGCCTCATTCAGACTTGTCTGATCAATATCATGTTGATACTGCCCCACACCAATAGCTTTAGGCTCAATTTTCACCAATTCTGCAAGCGGATCCTGCAAGCGGCGAGCAATTGAAACGGCTCCACGTAAGGAAACATCAACATCAGGAAACTCTTTGGATGCAAGCTCTGAAGCTGAATAAACCGATGCCCCAGCCTCAGAAACAATCACGGAAGTCAATTTAAACTGTGGATACGTTTCCATCAATTCTGCGACTAACTTTTCTGTTTCTCGTGAGCCTGTGCCATTACCAATGGCAACAAGTTCAGGTTTATGTTTATCCACCAATACTGCCAATGCTGCAAGCGACTCTTGCCAGCGGTTTTTCGGCTGATGTGGGTAAACCACAGCAGTTTCAAGCAGTTTCCCATGCTGATCTATCACAGCAACTTTCACGCCCGTACGAATACCTGGGTCCAAGCCCAATACCGCTTTTTGCCCAGCAGGTGCAGCAAGCAATAAATCACGAATGTTCTCACCAAATACTTTAATGGCTTCTTCTTCCGCACGTTGTCGTAAGTCTTTAAAAAAGTCAGCTTGAAAACGTTTAAGAATCTTTTGCCAAGCTAACTCTGCCGTGCCTTGCAAAAAACCATAGGCTGCAGCACCTTGGCGAACTTGAAAGTGAATGCACAACATATTGATAAATACACTTGCATCTTGCTCAATATTTTCCAACAGCTTTAAACGCAAAAAACCTTCTTGCTGCCCACGAAATAATGCCAGCGCCCGATGTGAAGGTATCTTTTTATATAACTCTGTATAATTGAAATAATCAGTAAACTTGACGGCTTCTTCTTGTTTCTTTTTCACCACACGACTACACATCACAGCACTTTTCTGTAAATGCCTACGCAACTTACCCAACAATACAGCATCTTCGCCAAACTGCTCAATAAGAATGTCTTGCGCACCTTGCAAAGCATCTTCAACGCTTTCAATACCAAGCTCTGAGTTCACAAAACCTAAAGCATGCTGCTCAGGCTGTTGCTCTTGAGCTGACAATACAAGCTCAGCTAAAGGCTGTAACCCCGCTTCTTTTGCCACACTAGCCTTGCTACGGCGCTTGGGCTTGTAAGGTAAGTACAGGTCTTCTAACTGTGTTAAAGATGTGGCGGCTAAAATCTTGCTTTGCAACTGCGGTGTGAGCAAACCTTGCTTTTCAATACTTTTAAGAATGCTTTGTTGGCGTGCTACAAAATCACGCAGCTGCCCCAAACGTTTTTCCAAGGCACGCAATTGAATATCATCCAAACTACCCGTCATTTCTTTACGGTATCGTGCAATGAATGGTACGGTCGCACCTTCATCTAACAAAGCGACTGCTGCTTTCACTTGTTTGGGCTGAACACCCAATTCTTGTGCTATCGTTTCAATCATTTTCATACTTGCCCCAACATTTTCACACCAGCATTATTGAACCCAAGAACCGATATTGACATGCGGCGTGCGCCACAGCCCTTTGATTCGTCTAACATTCTGAAAAATAATTCATCACCAACAAGGTGATAACATCATTTTTCAAAAAGTCATCCAAACCAAATGATTACACCGAACATCCAATGTCAATATCGGTTCTTGGGTTTAAATTCGGGGCAAGATAACATGAAGTTTTATTAGCGCACTGACAATTTCAGATGCCTTACGGGGATTAAATATCTAAGGTATGAATATAGTCTTTAAATAATTTTCCATACTTGGGATGTCTTATACCAAGGCTAAGGTTAGCAATGAGAAAACCTAAAGGATTACCCGCATCAAAACGCTCTGCATCAACAACCAGACCATAAACAGGCTCAACTTTTGCCAAAGCATCCATAGCATCGGTGAGTTGCAACTCGCCACCCACACCAATTTCACCCTGCTTTAAGAAATCAAACAACCGTGGTGTAAACACATAACGTCCAATCATAGCCAAATCTGAAGGCGCATCTTCAACCGCAGGTTTTTCAACCAAGCCATTTAAGCGATACAAACCATTTTCTTCCTCTTCAACTTGTGCAATGCCATATCGAGATACTTCTTCCTTAGGCACACGCGCCATAGCCACCACAGAAAACCCTGTTTTTTCATGTGCTTCACGCAATTGCTGCATCACAGGGACTTGTGAAACCATCAATTCATCCGCTAAGGATACACCAAACACTTCATCGCCTACCCAAGGCTCCGCACATAACACAGCATGCCCCAATCCTTTAGCAACCTTTTGCCTGATATATGCAATGGTCGCCATTTGTGCCACACGAGAAACTTCTCGGTACAACTCATCTTTACCTGATGCATGAAGGTTGGCTTCTAACTCTGCAGAAACATCAAAATGATCTTCAATGGCATGTTTACCCCTACCAGTAATCATAATAATATCATTCAAACCTGCAGCCAATGCTTCTTCAACACCATATTGAATCATGGGTTTATCAACTACAGTCAACATTTCCTTGGGTGTTGCCTTGGTCGCTGGCAGAAAACGTGTGCCCATTCCAGCTGCTGGAAAAACTATTTTTCTCATTCTATACCCCAAAATTTATTATTGTACTATATAGCTTTTATATTTATAACTTTAAAAACTACTCTAAGCTGAAACGTACCTACAAACCCATCTCTGCTTAAGCCTTATGTAATAGCTGAGCAATGGTAGCTTGTAAAACATTAAAATGTATAGGTTTGGTTAATATTTTACTTTGTGCGGGCATGCCATCTGTTTTTAGCACATTATTTCTATCATAACCCGTCATTAAAATTACAGGCACCTGTACTTTTATTTCCCGCAAAGCTTGCACAAGTTGAATACCACCCAATTTGGGCATCACAACATCAACCATGACCAAAGCAATATCTTGATAATGCTCTTTAAAAATACTTAATGCTTGCTCACCATCACTTGCCTGAAATACCCTATAACCCATTGTCTCTAACACCTCGGATGTAGCTTGACGCACCTCAACTTCATCATCTGCCAATAAAATAACTTCACCCTTTGCTGCTGTCATCTGCATGGCTGGTTCTATACTCTTTTTATCTTGGCTAGACTTTATAAGTGGTAAATAAACATGAAAAGACGCTCCTTCACCTTGTTTGCTTTCCACCTCGATA
>JALUWH010000206.1 GCA_027019685.1 Ghiorsea sp.
CCAACAACATAAAGAACATGTTACGACTGATGATAGCATTGAAGTAACAGAGACTAAAAGTCCGAGCAACCAACATAACCCTTATGTCCAACAGGGCGAAAGTCATGATTCCATATTAGAACCTAAGGTGACAATAGAGCTTCTTGATGAGGAAACTTTGCCTGAAGATGAACAACAAACCATTCAAGCACAGGAACTTAGTATTGATGCCTTACCAACTGAAGCAGAAACTACACAAGAACCTATACAAGAAGAACCAGCAGTAGAAAGTTCTCCAACAAACAAACACGGTTTTTCAGTTGCAGCTTGGTTGCAAACAATTAGCCAATCGTTACAAATAATTTTTCAAGCTGCCGAGAAGCAAGAGGCAACGGATGTAAGCATTTTAGATGCCCCGCTACAAACTCTGATGGAGCAACTTGAAGACAACACCAAGGTTTTGGATGCTTTAGAACTAGAAATCAGCCGTAATATTAAACAAATATGTAATGCTGACTGCAGCGTAAATGACTTGGTTGAAAAATCTATTATGATGATGCTTTATACCATCAAAATTAGCTTACGCTTACAACTACAACATCATACCATCGTTGAACATACCGTCGCTGCCATGTTACATCACATTGGTATGGCGATGGTGCCTAACGAAGTCCGTCATAAGGTTGGTAAGCTCACCAAAGACGAACTTGCTTTGATTCGTCAAGCACCTGAAAATGCTGTAAAATACCTAAAATCATGCCATGTCACACATGAGAATATTTTACTTGCTGCTGAGCAAGCTGCTGAGCGCTATGATGGTAGTGGTCCACAAGGGTTATCCGGGCATGACATTGCTTGGATTGCTCGTGTTGTTGGATTATTATCCATGTTTGAAGCTTTGATTCATATTCGTCCTTACCGTCAGCGTTTATTGCCTCGCGATGCTATTCGTGAGCTAGTCAACCGACATAAAAAAGCTTTTGACCCCATATTACTCAAAGCATTGATTGAAGCTGTATCACTGTACCCTGTTGGAACTTTCGTACAATTAAACACAGGAGAAATTGGTCAGGTTATCATGGTGCATAGTAAATTCCCTTTGCGCCCTGTCGTTTACATCAATATGGATAGCCATGGTAACCCTATCACGGCTAGAGAAATTGACTTAAAACAACAACCCAACCTAATGATTCAGAAATGCATGTATGAAGAGTCATTAGGGAGCGATGATTCCTAAATAAAGATGGGCAATAAAATCACAAAAAAGGAGCTTGAAAAAGCCCTAGATACTTATGCCAACCTGGTTGAAATGTACCCTGACAATGAGTCTTATTTAAAGCGGTACGCAAAAATGTTACAAACCTTAGGACGTGAAGCAACCGCAACCATCACCCTACAACATTTGCATGATATTATTGCCAAACGCTCCCCCAAAGAGGCCAAAGAATTTGCCAAACAATATCCACAAATTGGGCGCATCTTGCTGGATGACACTGCCTTTGAAGATCATGATAAACATGCCATTGCAGGAAAAATCATTTATGAATTAACCAATAAACTATGGTTAAAGCTTCATCAAAAAACACTTAAAGAAGGGCAAGCTGTATGCCATGCTGAAGATTTAAGTGATACCCTTACCCTAATTGTTGAAGGTAATGCAGATGCATTTGCCATCAATACCCAAGGTACACGTATTCTCGTAGAGCATGTGAGTGAGATGGATATTTTAGGTGAACATACCTATTTTAAACCTAGCATCATGGACATTGATGTTTTTGTATCTTCAGAAACTGCAAAAATTGTAGAAATCCCTAGAAAGAAAGTCTTAGCTATGATTGCTGGCAATCCACATCTAGAAAAAATGCTTAAGCAACGCGCTATTTTTCGTACCCATGTCCATGCCCTTGCTCGCAATGATGTGTTTCAAACCATGCCCTTAAAGCTCACCAAATATCTTGCACGAAAACTTACAATTCGCCATTTTAAAGCCAATACACTGATTTACGATTTAAAAAAGCCAGTGCATGGCATTGACATCATCATCAAAGGTCAAGTTTGTTACTTGGCGCATAATCGAAATAAAGAAAAAGTGATGTTATCACCGCTTCCTCCTTTATCCATCGCAGGTGATACATCACTGCATGGTGGTGAAACAACAAGCATGGCAGAACTAGCCGCCAAAACAGATACATCGCTCGCACATATTGCCTTTGATGACTTATTAAATGTCAGTGTGGCTTACCCCCCTCTCAAAGAAAAACTTATGCAACATGCTGACCAGCAAAAAGTTAAAATGATGCAAGAAATTTCTAGGTTATAAAGCAATATTGTAATGACAAAAATCCATGATGAGACCAAAAGTGCATTTCAGCATTGTGCTGCCATGTATAAACAACTTTACTCTATCTACCCCCAAGAGCATGAGCATCTACAGCACCAAATTGAAGCTCTGATTCAACTTGGGGAACATGATGCCGCTGAACTCTTGCTGGAACAGCTCAAGGCTTTATTACAAAGCAGTCACACCACAAATGCAGCACAGCAAGTAGAGAGTATTCAACAATACGTCAACCAAACAAAACATGTTCAGCAATATTATGCCACCCCATTTTTACACCTTGCATCACAAAGCTTATTACAGACATTTCTAAGCCAGCATAAGCGCATAAAATGTAAAGAAGGACAGTATTTGATGCACTATGGGGATACTGGGCAGCAAATGTATATTGTATTATCTGGGGAGCTTGCAGTTTGGAGCAGGGATAAATCTGGCAAAAAGCATTTTGAACATACTTTGCGTACAGGTGAAATCATTGGCGAACTTGCCTTCCTTGATAATACGCCTCGCAATGCGGATATTCTTGCCTGTTGCGATTGTCAATTGTTGGCAATCCCCGCCCAAGCTGTGTATAAGTTATTTACAAAAGACCCAAAAATTGAATCTACACTACGACAAGAAGCTGAAACGCGTAGAATACAAGTTGCAATGAAGTGCAACCCAGCTTTTGCTAAGCTGCCTCAACATTTGCAGCGCATACTCGCCAAAGAAGCACGCTTTCAATACAACCAGCCCTTAGAACGGATTTATGGTAGTGATGAAGCTATTCAATATATTGACCTTATTTACACGGGAAAGGTTAACTTTATCAGTGAACATCGCGATGGTAGCAGCTTAATGTTGCATGTTTTAAAAACAGGAGGGCTACTTGGCTGCTCTGCTGTTATCCCACAAATGAATCCAAACTATAGTGCCGATGTCGTAAGCATGGCTACACTAACCCGCATTCAATTTCCTCTAGATTGTATCAAAAAGGCTTGTGACTTAAATGCACGCTTCTATCAATCCATTCTACAACAAGCGAAAACAGAGCGCGATAATCTATTGCGTCACTTAATAAAAACATAGCTTAACAACTGATGTTCCGCACAAGACTTCAAACTCTCAACCAAAGGCATGCTAAGAAGCGGTGGCTTTAGCCCCGCATAATTTAAATGATAATGCGGGGCTAAAGCCCCTCTTCCTATCATTATACCGATGTATCACCCCTCATCTCTAACGAATCAAGATAAAACCACAATCCATACATGGAAAATGAGTATTTTTTTACCCTTTCTTAATCAAACGCGTACCATAAGTTAATTAAAAAGGCATAAAAAAAGGTACTGTATTTCTACAGTACCTTTAAAAACAAAACTGAAACCGTCTGCCCTAAGGCAGAACTCCTACAAAACTATTATTGAGGAACGACGTTTTCTGCTTGTGGTCCTTTTTGACCTTGAACTACTTCCATAGTTACTTTTTGGCCTTCTTCTAAAGAACGGAAGCCTTCAGAGTTAATCGCAGTGTGATGTACGAATACGTCATCGCCACCCTCTTGCTCGATAAAACCGAAACCTTTTTCGTCATTGAACCATTTTACAGTTCCTTCTACTTGATTAGACATGTATCTTTCCTCTTTCTTGTGTTACATCTTAAAATTGCATTGTTTCTCTTAATAGTTACCAATCCTAAAACTAGCTTGTACTAAAATCTTACCAATACGAACGGCATGATGTTCATCTTATGCACTAAGGTCAACATAAATCTTACAAAAAGCTAAAGCCCGTGATTATTAATCAATTGAAATAGCTCCAAACGTGAGGATGGGTTATTCAAAAATGCACCACTTAACTTAGATGTTGTCGTGATGGCATCGGGTTTTTTCACGCCGCGATAACACATGCACGAATGTTTACACTGCAAAATCACTGCCACCCCTGCAGGCTTTAATACTTCTTCCATCGCATTATGGATTTGCATGGTCAGCTTTTCTTGTACTTGCAAACGTTTGGCAAAACCATCCACCAAACGCCCAAGCTTAGATAAACCCACTACACGTCCATTGGGAATATATGCCACGTGCGCCTTGCCAAAAAAGGGAGCCAAGTGATGTTCACAATGACTATGCACATCAATATCCGACACCATGACAAGCTCATCATAACCTTCAACTTCTTCAAAGGTTTTTTTCAAATGTTCGGATGGATCTTCTTTATAACCCGCAAAGTACTCTTCAAAAGCTTTGACTACGCGCTTGGGTGTTTCTAACAAACCTTCACGGTTTGGGTCTTCGCCAAAATGCGCCAAAAGAGCTTTCACATGCGCCATCGCTTCTTTATTTTTCGGGTCGTTTACATCAAAATCATCAGGCATCAGCTTCTCCGCATACTTTAAGTGGCACAAACTAGCGTCACTTTCACAAATGAAAACGATGCCAAACTTAAGTCTATTATCGCATCAATGGTCTTGCCAGATATTTTTCAACAATATCGAACAGGTATCATCACCATCAATCGCCTTGCTATTTTTCATAAGGTTTAAAGTTTCTTTGACTTGTGCTTGTTTTAACTGCTGTACTGTTTGCTGTAATGCGGGGCATTTTTTAAAACCTGTGCGGTAATCCTGTTCGCTCAAATGCATCAATATAGTATCAGACACAGCACGCACCGTTGCTGTGCGCTTACCATTGGTCAGTATGGATATTTCACCAACCACACCGCCTGTTTCCACAGTTTTCACCAGTGTTTCGCAGCCTTTGACATCTATTGTTACAGCAAGCTTACCTCTACGCACAATATATAAGCCTATACCCGATTCATTTTCCTTAAATAAAGCATCCCCTGCTTGCAAGTTGGTCATTGTCATCTTACGCGCAACATCATCTCGCACTTGTGCATCCACGTTGGCAAACACTGTGGTTAAAGCCAGCTGCTTCACCAAAATGCGGCTCTTATATTTCTCTTCTATTTTTTGTTTAAACGAAGAAAAGTCTTCTTGAAACTTATCCAACAGAGGATAAGGCAGCTCAAACACCTCTGTTTCACCTTTAGCTACAATTTCTGTTGTACGCCGGCCACCTGTAAAATATGCAGTTTCACCACAAATATCATCTTCGCCTATATCGCCAAGATAGGTGCGTTTGCCTTGAAGCGTTAAATAACCAGAAAGTTTACCACTGATCACAATAAACATGGTCTCCGCTTGGTCACCCATCTTGCTCAATACTGCTTTATCTTTCAATTTACGATAACGCAAACCTTGCAAAAGAACATTAAAATTGGATTTATCAAAAGCTTCAAACAACTGGCTGGACACCAATCTATGTCCTGCCCTATCTTCATCACTCAAACCATGCAGCAGCGACTCTGTTGCCAAATATTCATCACCACACTTCTTATAAATACGGTAAGGGCTGGTTACATCATCAGGTTTCAATTGGGTATATCGGCGTAATGCAGCAACTGCTTTGGAGGGGTAATGTTTCGTAAAATCATTAGCAGCTTGTAAAAACCAACGTGCTGCTGATGCTGTATCACCCGCTTTTTGGTAAGTTTGTGCTGCTTGTAGTGTAACATTTGGGTTTTCTTCACCCAATATCATCGCCAATGCTGCATAACGATGCGCAGCTTCAGTAAACTTTTGCTGTTTGAGGTATTTTTGTGCCGTTTTTAAAAAGACTTGTGCAGCTTTATCTTGTAATGATGTCACACCAAAATCTTTGAGTTCTTCCATCAATACTTTTTCCAAAGCCTTTGCTTGCTGCATCATATCCCCTACAATCCATTGCTTATCAAGCTCGCAGCATACATTAATCGATGCAGGCTGTTAAATTTTCTCTGTGCATAAGTGAAATATATGCTTAAATGTTGACCCTTATGCTTAACACAAACACCAAGAAAAACATCCTAAGCCTAGCTAAACAACACGGCTTTGCCTTGTGCGCATTCACACAGCCTCAAGTAGATGCTCTTAACCAAGCCGCTTTGAATAGGTGGGTAGATGCCAAAATGTATGGTGATATGGATTATATGGGAGAAGAAGTACGCACCCATAGGCGCAAAAATCCAGCCACTATGTTGGATGATATTCAAACCGTGATTTCTTTGGGTATGCCATATTCCCCACCCAACCATGAAAATACCAGACCGCAACAAGGTATTATTGCCAGTTATGCTAGAGGTGACGATTACCACGAGTTGATGAAGAAGAAACTCAAGGCTTTGGCCCGAGATTTGGATGTTTTACTGGGCGAACATGGGCAACGCGTGTATGTGGATACAGCACCCGTATTAGAACATGCACTGGCTGCCAAAGGTGGTTTAGCATGGCAGGGTAAACATTCACTTAGCATCAACCGCAAGTATGGCTCATGGTTTTTCTTGGCAGAATTATTTACCACTGCAAACATAGCACCCGATACAGAGGCCACTCTCCATTGCGGCACATGCACTGATTGCATACCCGCCTGCCCCACAGGTGCGATTGTTGCCCCCTATATCGTGGATGCTCGGCTTTGCATTTCCTATTTAACCATTGAATTCAAAGGTTTTATCCCTGAGAACTTACGCAAACCTATGGGCAACCGTATTTTTGGTTGTGATGATTGCCAAACGGTTTGCCCTTGGAATGGCAAAGTTGAAGCACCACAAAATGATTTCCTCAAACCACGTGAGGATACATTTTTGCCAGACCTTGCTATGCTTCTGTCCTTAGACGATGAAGGTTTCCGTCAAATGTTTCGTAAATCTGCCATAAAACGCAGCAAACGTGCAGGGCTGTTGCGCAATGTGTGCATTGCTATGGGCAATAGCGGCGACATTCACTTTGCACCGCAATTATTGACCGTTTTAAATGATAACGAGCCTTTGATTCGCGGTCATGCCGTATGGGCATTACAACAATTGGCAGCACATGATGAAAAAGTGCAGCAACACATACAAGTTTTGAAAGATAATGAACAAAATAAAGATGTACTGGCAGAAATCGCCAGTTTTGAGAGGATAATATGAGTAATATTAAAGCATTCATTTTTGATTTGGATGGCACATTGATTGATGCCTTGCCTGATATTCGCGCCAATGCCAACCGCGCCTTGAAAAAACTAGGTTATGACTTCCAAATGACCACAGCAGAAACCCAACCCCACGTTGGCGGCGGCGCACAAAAACTTGCCTCAAACGTGCTTGGAAAACCTATGGATCACCCTGACACCATGGCAATGTACCATGCTTTTACTGATTTTTATGAACAACATCCCGCTGATGAAGGCAAAATGCTTCCTGGTGTGACCGAAACATTGGATGCCATTAAAGCCAAAGGTATTCCCATGTGTATCGTTACTGCAAAACCTGCCAAAGCGCGTGTTAAAGTAACCGCCGCATTGGGTCTGGATGACTACATGACCTTAGCATTATCACCAGAAGATGGTTTCGCTAAAAAACCTGCGCCTGATATGTTGCTAGAATGTTGTCGTGTTATGGGTGTTGACCACAGTGAAACAGTGATGGTTGGTGATACACGTTTTGACGTGGAAGCAGGTTTTGCTGCTGAATGTCACACTGTTGCCTTTGCAGAACATGGTTACCAAGATGTGCCTGCTGAATATGCAGATAAAGTGGTGAGCTTGCCGCACTTCACGGATTTATTAAAACTGATTGATTGAGTTTATTGAACCACGAAGAACACGAAGAAAGGTGTCATACTGAGCGCAGTCGAAGTATCTCATCTTTCATGCCAACCGAAGCGGAGGCACCTTACTGTCATGCCGACTAATTAGGTGAATTGCGAAGCAAGAGAGTATCCCCTGGGGGACATGGAGGCATCTCTTAGATTTCTCCACTCCGCTACGCTGCGGTCGAAATGACATCACCTCCCCTGCTATAGCTGTGCCGAAATAGTTAGCAAAAGAAGGGATAAAGCAGAATATTCTAATTCTGCGCCTGCTTTTGTTAACTACTAAGAGAATACACAGCGTGTAGGGGCAGGTTTTTGATTCGAGGCATCCATCCATGCCTCTCAGGGGTAAGCCCCACACTAAAGTGCGCCTAAATCCGCTGTCCTGCGGATTTATGATTCGTTTTTGGCTGCGCAAAAATGAACAGAAAAATACCCCTGTGGAACACAAAGCATACTTGACGCTTCCCAAGCTTTTAGTCACTCTACTCTCATGCATACAAAACATAAGGTTACTAGCCTTTTCTTAACTCTAGTGTTCAATATAGAAGAAAATATATCCGCCTATGAGTATCATATAATGCAAAATTCTGATAACTCCTATTGGAATAGTTATGTTTCTAAATAAAATTGATGCACAAAGTGAACTGACACAAAATTATGTAGATGCCGTACTCAATAATGACTGGAAAACTGCATATAAAATAATTCAATCTCTCATTAAGGAAGGTAACGCAACTGCAGAGCACACAATGGGCTGGTTCCATGAACAAGGCATTGAAGTGCCACAGTCTGATAAAGAAGCATTCAATTGGTGGCTCAAATCAGCACCGAAAGGCGTAGTTGAGTCACAAGCAGCGCTAGGGTTGCTTTATTTGTCAGGTAAAGGTACTGACACTAATTACGAAAAGGCATATTATTGGTTGTCATTAGCCGTAAAAAACGGCGAAACTTACGTGGCAACAGAGGCACTACAAGCAAAAGAAAAACTTACATTATGGCAGTACCTTTACATAAAGCTATTACTGTTACTAAAATTATAACAAAGTACTTGCTCTATAGGGGGCGGGTCTTGTTTCGTGCATTCAGAGTGTTGAAAGATACTTACGACCTTTCGATAAATAGAAATAAGACAACTTTACCCATTCACGTTATACTTCCGCTATGGCTCAAATCAATATGAACACTGGCATCTACGGCATACTCCCCGCTGATATTGAAACAGAAATCCTGCTTGAAAAGGCAGAAGCTGCCATGCTTGGTGGCGTGAAGATTTT
>JALUWH010000207.1 GCA_027019685.1 Ghiorsea sp.
TATTGCAGAATAAACCACATGATTCCGCCAAGGCTTTGTTCGGGCGAATACCCACTGCCATCACAAGCAAATCACAGTCTAGCGTTGAACCATCTTTAAATTTTAAACCTTCAACACGCTTATCACCTGTAACTTCAGTGGTTAGCGTGGACATTTTAAATTGCATACCTTGTGTTTCCAAAGAAGTTTTGAGCATCTCGCCAGCCACGCTATCGAGCTGCATATTCATCAAAGTATCTTGGTCATGCATGACCGTGGCTTCCATACCAAGGTTTAATAAACCTTTCGCAGCTTCCAAGCCCAACAGACCACCACCAATCACAGCAGCTTTTTTATATGTTTTCGCCGCTTCAAACATCTTATCGCAATCTTCAATATCGCGGAATGCAATCACACCTTCTTTATCATGCCCTGGAATAGGGATAATAAAGGGATTAGAGCCCGTTGCGATAATCAAATTATCATATTCAGCCGTCGTTCCATCTTCAGCGGTCACCACTTTTTTACCACGATGAATGTCCGTAACCTTCTTACCCATGTGTAGCTTAATACCATTATCTTTATACCACTGCTCATCATTTAAGATAATATCTTCAATGGTGGTATCGCCTGCAAGCACAGGTGAAAGCATAATGCGATTGTAGTTAGGATATTTTTCCGCACCAAAAATCGTAATATCAAACATGTCGGGATTGGCCTTCAGAATCTCTTCAATCGCACGCACACCCGCCATGCCATTACCAATCATTACCAACTTCTTCTTATTGCTCATTTCAACCTCTTCGGTAGCTGCTTCTTTTTTTAACAATAAGCAAACTCCATGCCTAGTATGAAATTGGGTTTTTCAACCTCAAATCAACCCTTAATACACTTAATTGATTAAGATACAGGCATGCCTTGCATATTAATTAATCACAATGGTATGATACAGGGGGGCAACACGCACCGTTTACGCATAAAAGCTTAAAAAAAACAGTGTGGCACTGGGCTTGCTCAAGTGAGCGTGATCATACATTTTTTATACAGAGGAAACAAACATGGCTGCAACAGGCATTGGCGTTGACCAAAGCAAAATAAATCTGTTCTCATTCACTGGGAAAATGAAAATCCTGCACATGTCATGGCTGGCATTTTTTATCAGCTTTATGGTATGGTTTAACTTTGCACCACTCTTGGCATCTATTCGTGAAACATTTGGTTTATCCGATCAAGAAGTGAAGTTACTGCTTATTTTAAATGTCGCACTCACCATTCCTGCCCGTATTATTATTGGCATGCTGGTGGACAAACATGGACCAAAAATAACCTTCTCCGTCTTGCTTGCACTTGGCAGTTTATTTTGTTTCTTATTTGCTTTTGCCGAAACATATACTGAGCTTGCAACCTATCGCTTTTTGCTTGGTTTTGTTGGCGCAGGTTTTGTGATTGGCATTCGCCTTGTATCAGAGTGGTTTCCTGCCAAACAAGTCGGTACTGCTGAAGGTATTTATGGTGGCTGGGGCAATTTTGGTTCGGCAGGTGCTGCTATGATATTGCCAGCTTTAGCACTTTGGATTGGCGGCGATGATGGCTGGCGCTGGGCTATTGCATCCACAGGTGCACTTGCGTTAGTTTTTTCAGTAATTTTCTACTTTTCAGTAAGCAATAACCCCAAAGGTACCACTTATTTCCGCCCTAAAAACCTAGGTGCTATGGAAGTGACCAGCAAAGGTGATTTCTTTTTATATTGTGCCATGACAGCCCCGCTTTATCTCGCACTTGGTGTATTGGCATGGAAAATTAGCCCTACCAACCTCAATATCTTTTCTGCAAATATCACTTGGAGCATTTATGCCGCTCTTTTTGTTTTGTATGCTTATCAAGTTTCTAATATTTATAAAATAAATAAGGGATTATTTGCTGCCAATGCTAGACCTGTGCCTGAAATTCACCGCTACAAATTCAAGCAAGTCGCCGCTCTTAATTTTTCATACATGATTACCTTTGGTGCGGAACTGGCTGTCATCTCTATGCTACCCTTATTCTTCTTTGATACATTTAAGGACAGTGCCAACTTATCCACCACCCAAGCCGCCTTGATTGCATCCAGCTTTGCCGCTTTAAATATTGTGATGCGTCCTATGGGTGGCTATTGGAGTGATAAATATGGTCGTAAACTGGTTTTATCCATTACCTTGGCAGGTGCTGGCCTAGGCTTTTTCTTAATGGGACAAATCACACCCGAATGGTCAATAGCTGCGGCTGTAGCAGTGATGCTTGTAGCTTCGGTTTTTGTCAATGCGGGTAATGGTGCAGTATTTGCTGTTGTTCCTTTGGTTAAGCGCAGGTTAACAGGCGGCGTTGCAGGCAGCACAGGCGCATTTGGTAATGTGGGTGGTGTCACCTTCCTCACCATTTTATCTTTTGTCTCATCAGATACTTTCTTTCTTGTCATCGCTGGTGCTGCTTTTTTTATCTTTTTGCTTGTTTTGCTTCTGCTCGAAGAACCCAAAGGGTTTATGTATGAAGAAAATGAAGATGGCACGATTGAGAAAATAAACCTACACTAAACATTTAAGAATAAGGGTGGAGGATAAATGTCAGATATTCTACAAGTAAAAGCAGGACAACATACAAGCTCTGGCATCAAACCTCATAATGAAGACTCTTGCGGCATTCATATTTCTAAAGGTGCTTCACTAACCCACAAGGGCATTGTTGCTGTGACTGCTGATGGTGTTGGTTCAAGTGAGGCTGGGCGAGAGGCTAGCGAACATTGCGTCAAAGCCTTTATTGATGACTACCTTAGCACACCCATGTCTTGGAGCGTACACACATCGGGTGAACGCATTATCAAATCATTGAATTCCTGGTTATATAACCAAGGGCAAATTCGTTATGCCTCAGAGCTAAGCCTAGCAACCACATTGGCTATTCTTATCTTAAAATCAACAACGGCACATATCTTTCATGTTGGCGACTCCCGTGTTTACCGCATCCGAAACGGCAAAATCAAATGCCTAACCAAAGACCACCGCTTAGTGATTGATAAAAACAAAACATATTTGGCTAGAGCTATGGGCGGTGAACATGATGTTCACTTTGACTATGCCAAATACCTTGTAGAAATAGATGATATTTTTGTGCTTACCACAGATGGTGTGCATGAATTTATTGATGATACAACCATCATGAAATTTGCTGTAGAAGACGATACCGAAGCAGCCGCACAACATATCGTCAACGCAGCTTTAGAAGCTGGTAGTGATGATAACCTCACAGCACAAGTTTTACGCATCACCCAACTACCCAACCAAGATGAAAATGAATATTATAAGAAACTCACTGCACTGCCCTTCCCACCGCCTTTAGAATCTGGGCAAGTACTTGATGGCTACAAAATTGTTAAAGAGCTCCATGCCAGCAACACCATACAAGTCTATTTAGCTGAAGACATCGAAAGTGGTGAAACTGTGGTGCTTAAAACACCATCCATAAACTTTGAAGATGACCCTGCTTATATTGATAGGTTCTTGCATGAGGTTTGGGTGGGCAGACGCATTGACAACCCCCATGTATTCAAAGTATTACAACTCAAACGTGAGCGCAGTTGCATTTATTATGTGACTGAATATTTAGAAGGGCAATCCCTCTCCCAATGGATTTTGGATAACCCCAAACCCGATTTAGAAAAAGTTCGCGATATGGTTGCTCAAATGATTAAAGGCTTAAGGGCTTTTCATCGTAAAGAAATGGTACATCAAGACATCAAACCTGAAAACATCATGGTTGACCAACATGGCATGATTAAAATCATCGACTTTGGAAGTACACGTGTATCTGGTTTAGAGGAAATCCACACTCCAATCAAACAAATGCACGTAGAAGGCACAGCCAATTATATTGCACCTGAGCTGTTTGATGGCTATGAAGCCACCCCTAAAAGTGATATGTATTCACTCGCGGTTACTATCTATGAAATGCTTAGCGGTGGTCATTTCCCTTATGGTAAACTTGAAGAGGCCAAACCTCACAAACATTACGACTATGTTTCTGTGCGCAACTACAACCAAGATGTACCCATTTGGGTAGATAGAACCATTCAAAAAGCCACCAGTAAAAACCCAGAGCGTCGATATGATTCTTTTTCAGAGTTTCAATATGACTTATCCAACCCTAACCCTGAATTTATGAAAGCAGGTGTACCGCTGATTGAGCGAAATCCTATTGGTTTTTGGAAAGGTCTTGCAGTCATGTCCATCGTGCTAAATATCATTTTGCTTCTCGCCTTATCTAAATAAAGGCTAAAAAACTTCTTTTTCATGTAAGTATTAATGTTTATTCTTGCTTGTAGGCCTAGGTGCCCCCCAAAAGTTGCAATACAGTTTCTCGTGGTATTTCTTTTCCGTTTACCATCATAACACCTTGTCGCAACGTTATATCTACCACCAATTTATCACCCTGCTTGCTTACAAAACCCTGTTTAATATACGGTGCAATCATGTTTGAAAAAGGTGTTGCATTCACCACCTTTTCATCGACTTCAACAAGCAGGTGCATATCTAAAGCTTCAAGCAAAGGTTCTTTATCTTGAAAATCAAAGATGCTTTTCCCATTAGGAAATCCTATAAACTTAGCATCCCAGTCCACCATTGCTGAGCCGCCCATACCATCTACTTTAAGCAACTGATTGAAAGCTAAGCCTTCTTGGAGCAGAGCATCAACGAGCAGTCGAGTTTGCTCTTCACTTAAAGCTTCAGTATTTTGACCTTGTCTTTGCGCAAATAAATCAGTCCATACCTCAATGGCTTCCATATTTACCTGTTTGATTTCCATGTCATATTGAAATGCAGTTAGTGGAACAGGAGCTTGAATAGACTTCGCTTTAAAGCTTTCAAATAGGTTTAACTTCCCACCCTTTTCCCCACTATGAATATCCAGCGATAAACCTTCTAACTTTACATTGCCTTGAGTGCTTGTCGCTTCAACTAAAGGGAAGGAAACACTTACATCACCCAACATCATCATCTTTTTATAAATATGCTGATGATATGAGCCCGCAGCATCTGCAATATACACACGACCTTTCTCACCAATAACTTCCGATGCAGGAAACTTTATCTCCCCTTTCATTGCCGAATAATCTAATGGTGTCGTACCTCTCAATATTAGACCACCAAAAGTAGCCTTAACCTTATCCTTTATGACAGTAAAGTTTTTAATATTGAATGTATCATGTGAAAGTTGCTTAAAATCAATCAATGATGTCATTTGTATGCCATCAGAACCAAGGTGTGTATCCAAGAAGTCTTGTGCTTCTTGAGGCAAGCCCTCAAATGTGTTTTTTGTATCCATATATGCGTAGCCAAACTTCATGCCATCATCTGTAAACAGTACAGGGCCATGTTGGATATGTGATGTCACCACCCATGTTACCGTTTTCATATTTGCTAAACCCAGGTCTATTTCAAATGCTGTCACCGCAGTGGAAGAAAACCATGATTTCTCATATGCCCTATGTTCAACAGTAATTTGTGTTTTATCCCATGGGTAGTTATCAATACTTTGCCTATAAATATCTTGTGCAACATCCCCGACTAGCTTTGGTGCAACCACCACAGCAACCCCAAACAAAACAATAAACCCCAACACTACTTTTTTCATTCTTCCCCCTCACCGACAACAGGCAATCTATGTAAAACAGTACGCTGAATATATAAATAAGGCAACTTTACTATAAAAATACTGCACACCCTGTTATTATCTAACGCTTTCCATTAGAAACCAATAAACTTTAAATTGAGCCTAAGGCAGGATATATTTGAAATCAAAAACAATTTCCTCAGAAATGAGTTTTTGTTAATACTTTGGAACCCTTGTTTTTAGACGCCTAAGCCACTAAAAAGATGACTGAAAGAAACTTGTAGAGCATTAATTTTCAAAGGATAATCAAGGAAAGAAAAACTGGGGTGGACGACGGGATTCGAACCCGCGACCACCGGCATCACAAGCCGGGGCTCTACCAACTGAGCTACGTCCACCATAGTTCTTGAAACGGTTGCCGAAATGGTGCGCCTGGCAGGATTCGAACCTGCGGCCTACGGATTAGAAGTCCGTTGCTCTATCCAGCTGAGCTACAGGCGCTTAATTCCAGCAGACCAAGGTTGTTTTTAAATGGTCGGGGCGGGGTGATTCGAACACCCGACCCTCTGGTCCCAAACCAGATGCGCTACCAGGCTGCGCTACGCCCCGACATTTAAAACTTCTCCCAACTTTGGAAGGCGGCGAAACTTAGGGATTAATTACCTATCCGTCAACCGCTTTTTATCCCTTGCAATATCCAGCGCGATTATGAATAGTCAGTCTCACTGATAATAAAGGAGAAGTTCTCTGTGAACAATGCTTTTATCGCTTTGGGTGGAAACCTTGGCGATGTAAAACAAACATTCCAAACAGCATGTGATGCATTAAAAGAAACATGTAAAATCATTACAATATCCAAGCTTTATCACACGCCTGCTTTAACCATGCCAGACAGTGTGCCGCAACCCGACTATTGGAATGCCGCCATTCATGTGCAAACGCAACTGCCTGCCGACACCTTACTGGCTGAATTGCATAGAGTTGAAGCACTGCATCATCGCAAGCGCATTGAACATTGGGGTTCGCGAACATTAGACCTTGATCTGATTGCTTATGAACAACTTATATCAACCCAAACTGAATTAAAACTACCCCACCCTGAAACACAGTCTCGGCTATTTGTCTTACAACCACTCATGGACATTGCACCATTCTGGGTACATCCTGTCACTGGAGAGAAGCTCTCTACAATGATAACACACCTTACGGATGCAGGTGAAAAGCTGCACAAAGGAGAAGCATGGCAACTTCAACATTAAACCTCAACCACATTGCTATTGAAGGTGGTATTGGTGTAGGCAAAACAACTTTAGCCCAAGGATTAGCAACCAAACTCAATGCTAACCTTCTCTTAGAAGACATTGATGACAACCCCTTTTTGGAGCTGTTTTACCAAGACCCTGAACGTCATGGTTTATCCGTTCAATTATCTTTTTTATTTTCTCGCCTCAAGCAATGGCAAAGCTTAGCCCAGCAAGACCTCTTCCAATCCATGATGATTAGCGATTATATTTTTGCCAAAGACAGGCTTTTTGCTATGACCAATTTATCCGATGAAGAGTTTGCTTTGTACAACCAAGTTGCACAGGCTGTTACCTTTGATTTACCCAAGCCTGACCTCGTTGTTTACTTGCAATCTTCGCCTGACGTTGCCCTTAAACGCATACAGCAGCGCAATCGCACCATGGAAAAAGGTGTCAACTTGGACTACCTCAAACAGGTTACCGAAACCTTTGATAAGTTTTTCTTTCACTACCAAGAAACACCTTTATTGGTAGTGCAAACCGATCGTATCAATTTTGCAGAACGCCCCGAAGCATTGGATATGCTGATTGCACGCATCACACAAATGGGCAGAGGCACAGAATTTTGGGCTGATTATACCGACTAAAGCATATATCAACTTATCAAGTCACCTTTTCTTTTGACTTGCAGCATCAGCTTAGACAGCCTGCCAGCCCTCATTTACAGGCACAATAAAGGAAACCACTATGTCCAAAGCTCAATCTCATATTCGCTCCATTACAGATGTTCCCCGTGTTGGTCAAACCAGTGACGATTTAATCCGTGGTATACAGCGTCATTTTTTGCGTACGCTTGGTTTAAGTGATGCATGTATTTCAAACCATTATAAGTATCAGGCCTTGGCTTTAAGCATCCGTGACCGTTTAATGGAAAACTGGCGTGACACCAAAGAAGCCGTACAAGAGACCAATGGTAAACGAACCTATTATTTATCTTTAGAATTTTTGATGGGCAGAGCCTTGGGCAATGCTATTTTAAACCTTGGTTTAAATGAGCAAACCACCAAAGCCTTGCATGACTTAGGTATTGATTGCGAAGAAATGATTGAAGCTGAACATGATGCAGGTTTAGGTAATGGTGGTTTAGGCAGATTAGCCGCATGTTTTATCGATAGCTGTGCAACCCTGCAACTGCCTGTGACGGGTTATGGTATTCGTTATGAATATGGCATGTTTCGTCAAAGTATTGTCAATGGATTTCAACAAGAAGCACCTGACCACTGGTTGCGTGAAGGTAATGTATGGGAAATGGAACGCCCGGAATACACGCAAGCTGTGCATTTTGGTGGTTATTCAGAAGTATATCATGATGACAACGGCAATATGCGTGTGCGTTGGGTGAACACCAATGATGTATTGGCAGTTCCTTTTGATACACCCATTCCAGGCTACAAAAACGGCACGGTAAATACCTTGCGCCTTTGGAAATCAACTGCCACTGATGAGTTTGATTTGGGTGAGTTTAATGCTGGTGATTACGCAGGTTCTGTAGCACAAAAGAACAATGCCGAAGATATTTCCATGGTGTTATATCCCAATGACAGTAACGAAAATGGTAAAGAATTACGTCTGCGCCAACAGTATTTCTTAGCATCTGCAAGTATTAAAGATGTAATTCGCCAATGGGTGGAAGTGAATGGTGAAGATTTCACGCACTTTGCAGCCAAAAACTGTTTTCAACTTAATGATACCCACCCCACTGTTTCGGTAGCCGAATTGATGCGGATTTTGATGGATGATTATTGGTTAACATGGGATGAGGCATGGGAAATCACCCGCAATACCATGGCATACACCAATCATACTCTGCTACCCGAAGCCTTGGAGCGCTGGTCTGTACATTTATTTAGCCGTTTATTACCCCGCGTGCTGGATATTATTTATGAAATCAATGCACGTTTCCTAAAAGACTTGGCGAAAAAGTATCCCGGTGATGTAGAGCGTCAGCGTCGTATGTCCATCATTGAAGAAGGTGATGAACAACAAGTACGCATGGCATATTTAGCCATTGTTGGTTCTTTTTCCATCAATGGCGTAGCGCAATTGCATTCAGACCTGTTGGTGGAAGGTTTATTTAATGATTTCTATCAACTTTGGCCTGAAAAGTTCAACAATAAAACCAATGGCGTGACCCAACGCCGCTGGATGGCATGGTGCAATAAGCCATTAAGCAAGTTGATTACGGATAACATTGGTGATGACTGGATTACCCAATTGGATGAATTAAAACAGTTAGCACCTTTGGCTGATAAACCTACATTCCGCAAACAATGGGCAGCATGTAAGCTA
>JALUWH010000208.1 GCA_027019685.1 Ghiorsea sp.
CAAGCCGAACAAACTTGGCTAACATCAGATGCACCTGCCGAAGTGTTTCGTTTGGCTGGTATTTATGGTGATGAACGCAATATCGTGAGCAAACTGATGGCTGGTAATTATAAAACGGTAGCCTGGCAGCCTGCACACTACTCCAATCGTATTCATGTGGATGATATTGTAGCTGCCTTGATTGCAGCCATGCAAAAGCCAGAAGCCAAACGCATCATCAACTTATCTGATGATGAACCATGCTCACACAAAGATTATGTTTGTCAGCTTACCGAAATGATTGGTGCGCCAGCACCTATCATCCTCACACCTGAACAAGCAGAAAAAGAAATGTCACCTGCCTATTTGGATTTTTTTAGAGACAATAAACGCATATCCAACCGCAAGCTTCACCAAGACTTGCTACCTAGCCTGAAATACCCAAGCTTTCGCGATGCTGTATCACACTTGAAAGGATAATTCATGAACCTACAAGACAAAACCGCACAACTCTTAGACTATATCCAACAAGCAGGTGCAAAACATGCTGATGCTGTGGCAGTGAACAGCACAGGTAAATCCATACAAGTGCGCCATGGTAAAGTCGAAAGCATTGAAGCTGAACATGCCCAAGGCATTGGTTTACGTGGCTTTGTGGAAACCAACAAAGGTTTGGCATTTGCTTCTGCCAGCTCATCGGATTTATCTGATAGCGGTCTCAAAGCTTTGGCACAACAAGTGGTGGCTATGGCAAAGATTTCTGAGCCCGACCCTGATGTTGTAGCACCTGTAGGTGCAAACCACCCTAGCGCAGATGATTTGGCAGCATGGCAAGAAACACACCCGCATATTCATCATGGTTGGGATACCGAAGCTGCCAAAGCTGCCGCCTTATTATGTGAAGAAACAGCCCTTGGTTTTGATAGCAAAATTCAAAACAGTGAAGGCGCAACGGCTGGGTTTGGTGATGATGAAAAAGTGTATGCATGTAGCGATGGTTTTGTGGCGAAAAATCAAAGGTCTTCATCCTCATTGTCGGTATCTGTCATTGCAGGAAAAGATGAAAATATGCAACGTGATTACGCTTGGCACTCTGCCTTTGATGCTGCGGATTTACGTTCACCGCAAAACATTGGTGAAGAAGCCGCTCGACGTGCTGTATCACGTCTGGGTAGCAAAGTGGTGCCTAGCCGTACTTGCCCCGTGATTTTTGAGCCACGCATTGCCACATCCATTGTGCGCCACCTTATATCCGCCATCAACGGACGCGCTGTATTACAAAAACAAACGTTTTTAGCTGATGCTGTGGGTGAAAGCTTATTCCCGTCATTTGTTCGCATCGAAGAAAATCCAGACCATGAACATGGTATGGCAAACCGTTTATTTGATGGCGAGGGTACAATATGCCAACAACGTAACCTTATCGAAGAAGGTAAACTCACTGGCTTTTTAACCGATAGATATGCCGCCAAACGCCTAAATATTGCAGAAACAGGCAATGCCAGCCGTGGTTTAACGGGTGATATTGGTATTGGCACATCCAATATTATTCTTCATGCAGGAGAT
>JALUWH010000209.1 GCA_027019685.1 Ghiorsea sp.
TAGTAATACCATGCAATAAGCCTATCATTTGCATTTTAAGCCCTGTATCACCATGTAAGATATGACTAAATTCATGAGCAACCACACCTTGCAACTCATCCCGGCTTAACACTTCCATTGCACCACGTGTAACTGCAATCGCAGTATCATTAAACGCATACCCCGCAGCAAATGCATTGATACCCCGTTGTTCCAAAATAAAAATTGCAGGCGTAGGCACACCCGATGCAATGGCCATTTCTTCAACAATATTTCGCAATTGCCGCTCAAGCGGGTCTTGGCTCACCTTTAAACGTTTTCCACCCAGCATTTGGGCAACAGCAATACCACCACCTTGTTTTAATTGTCTTATTTTATACCAACTACCAAGCAATATAAGTAAAATTGTACTCACACTTACAATCACAAACCTATCCAACTCCCAAAACTGGGTAGGTACAGCGGTGTCACGTGCCAACAAAGGTAGAAAATACATGGATAATGTAACAACAGCATATACAGCAATAACAATTGCTAAAATTGCCACTGCAAATAACACATACAACCAAAATGTATTGCGTTTAGCAGCAGCTTGGTATTGAAAAAAGTCCATCTACAATAAAAACTAAAGAGAAATACGGATGGGTTTTGCCTGCTCTGGGTTACTTAGCTCGAAATATACAGCTTCCCCAAAATTAAACATATTGGCAATCAACACATCAGGAAATAGCTGCCGCTGCGTATTATAGTTCATCACATCATCATTATAACGCTGCCTAGCAAATGCAATACGATTTTCAGTTGATGTTAATTCTTCTTGAAGTTGAGCAATGGTTTCATTGGCTTTAAGCTCTGGATACGCCTCAGTAAGCGCATTAAAATTTAACATTGCACCACCCAAGGCTGATTCTGCAGCAAGCAAAGACTGCATAGCTTGGCTATTGGATGGATCAGCCTTGGCGGCTTTCATCGCTGAAGCTGCTGCATTTCGAGCGGAAATCACTGCATCCAAAGTTTCACGTTCATGGCTCAAATAAGCCTTGGCTGCTTCAACTATATTTGGAATGAGGTCATACCTACGATTGAGTTGTACATCAATTTGTGAAAAACTGTTTTTAAAAATATTTTTATAACTCACCAAGCGGTTGTACATCACTACAACCCATACAATGAGCAGCACAAAAATACCAAAGAAAATTAAAATCAAAGTTCCCAAAGTCATGGTTCACCTCTCCAATTTTAGTTACACTGTAAAGCAAGGGAAGCTCTAAACAAGTCATGAATTCGTATTTTGCGCCCAGAACATCCAAACTCGTTGTTGTGTATTTAAGCAATAGCCTTGCTATTACTTGCAATCCACGCCTAGATTTTGAATATTCTGAATCACAATCTACTTTATCCAGACTTATTCAGAGCTTCCCTAGCAAGATGCAAAACATGGTAAGTGTGCATATTGCTTTCAACCTTAAGCATAGTAGCTTTGCCAACCTTGCACAAATACATGTTGGAGTAATGAATGAGCGTTGAAGATTTAATTTCGGGTTTTAGAACCCGTGCCGAA
>JALUWH010000210.1 GCA_027019685.1 Ghiorsea sp.
TTGCTTACCCAAGCTGGTTGGACAAAAAAAGAAGGACAAACAATGGTCAGCAAAAATGGCAAAGCTTTGTCATTTACCATACTGACCAACAACGGCAACAAAAAACGTGCCGATACTGCAACCATTATTCAACAACGCTTAAAAAGCATTGGTATTCAGGTCAATATTCGTTTGGTGGAATGGTCGGCATTTATTGAGAATTTCATCAATAAGCGTGATTTTGATGCCGTGATTCTTGGCTGGTCACTCTCTCCAGACCCAGACCAATTCAATATCTGGCATTCCAGCCAAACAGGCGAGCGACAATTCAACTTTTTAAGCTACAGCAACCCCAAAGTTGATAAAGCTTTAGAACAAGCCCGATTGACCTTTGATTTGGATAAACAAAAGCAGTGGTATGACATCATGCAACAAGAAATCCACCAAGATGTACCTGTAGTATTCTTATATGCAGGTTATTCATTACCTGCAATCCATAAACGCATCAAGGGCATAGAAGTTGCCCCTGCAGGCATTGGGCACAACAGTGAGTTTTGGTATATTCCCAAAGCTTTACAAAAAACGAGCATCACTCCTTAATGAGCACTCCTTTAGTCAATGCACTCACCGTAACCGAGCTCACCGCTAGAATTAAACAAGTCTTGGAGCAAGGCTTTTCTCGTATTGAAGTCACAGGTGAAATATCACGATTGACTAAACCTTCTTCAGGTCACTTATATTTTACAATTAAAGATAGTCACGCTGCTATTTCCGCTGTGGTCTGGCGCAATGCAGCCACCCGTTTAAAAACACGCCCCAAAGATGGGCAAGCTTATGTATTTACAGGGCATTTAAGTGTGTACGAACCACGCGGAACTTACCAGTTGGTAGTCACAGGTATCGCGTCTGCGGGTGCAGGTCGTTTGGCTGAAGAGTTTGAGCGTCGCAAAGCCTTGTTTGCTGAACGTGGCTGGTTTGATACAGACTCAAAAAAAGCTGTTCCAACATTCCCCAAACATATCGGTATTGTCACCTCGCAAACGGCTGCAGCTTTTGAAGATGTAAAAAAAGTACTTCATACCCGACCAGCTTGGCTAAACATCACCTTATCACCTGCCGTAGTTCAAGGAGAAAGTGCCCCGCAAAGTATTGCTCATGCCATAGAAAAACTACATAAATTAACTGATAGACCTGATGTTTTATTACTAGTGCGCGGCGGCGGAAGCATGGAAGATTTGTGGTGTTTCAATGATGAACGCGTAGTGCAAGCCATTATGGATGCAGAGATACCTATCATTTCAGGCATTGGGCATGAAATTGACACCACACTTGCAGACCTTGCAGCCGATATTCGCGCAGCGACACCATCCAATGCTGCTGAAATTGTTTGCCCAGCTAAGGAAACTTTGCGCCCGCAAGTCCAACGTGCGCAACATCGCCTACAACAAGCCATCAACAGCTATAAAGATGGCAAACATTGGACATTAGAGCGTTACACCAACCAACTACACAACGCATACCGTCAAGGTTTACAACAGAAGCACAATCAAATACGCCAACTGTACGTACGATTGCATCAACATGAACCCAACCAAGCCCTGCGCAATCAAACCCAGCAATTTTACACCATGAAACAACGCTTGTTTGCTTCAGCACAACGTATAGCACCACAACGTAAGCAACATCTAGCAGAGCAGCAGCACTTATTACGCTTAGCATACAAAAATACCGAACAAAAACACCGTCAACAATGGCAAAAACGGCATGAACAACTACTTGCCATGAACCCCAAACATGTACTTAAACGTGGTTATGCCATCACCACAGATGAGCATGGCAGCATCATCACATCCGCAAAAAAACTTCAAGCAGGTGAAAGTATATCACTGCACTACCATGATGGTGTCGTAAAAAGCACAATCAACAAGATTACGAGGTCAACATGAACTTTTTTATGATTATACTTCTATTACTGGTGACCATACCAGCTTGGGCTACAACTTACCAAGCTGAACAAGGTGATGTATTACGCGTCCCTGCACCCATTCAAGGAAACAACTTACATGTACAAGCTTTTAATAAAAGCTGGCCTATTTACAAAAAAGATGGTCAATATATTGCATGGATTGGCATACACCTCAAAACCAAACCTGCGACCTATCATATCCAATGGACATCAGGAAACGCTGCTTCAGTAAGCCAAGCTTTGGATAAAGTAGAAGTGCAAAAAGGCAAGTTTAGAATTTCACATATCACGGTTGAAAAGAAAATGTCTTCATTTGACAAAAAAGCCATTCAACGCATACGCGCTGATCAAGCAGCTATTAAAAAGGCATACAAAACACCTGTAAATATTCATAATAGCTGGCCAGCAATGACTTGGCCTGTAAAAGGTATTATTTCTACACCATTTGCAGCCCAACGTTATGTCAACGGTAATGCCCGCTCTCCACACTCAGGTTTAGATATTGCAGCTCCCACAGGCACACCTGTAAAAGCACCGCTTGCAGGTAAAGTCTTGCTTGTTGCCAACATGTTTTTAAATGGAACTTTAGTTGCTATTGGTCATGGCGATGGCATCACAACAGTTTATGCCCATCTCAACAAAGCCTTGGTCAAACCTGGTGATACTTTACAACAAGGCGATATTTTCGCTGAAGTCGGCAGCACAGGGCGCTCCACAGGGCCACATTTGCATTGGGGCGTACACTTTGAAGGAGCCAAAGTTAATCCCAAAAACATGTTAATTTCAAACAATATTCTCCAGCAAGAAAACAGAACACCTCCATTAAACCTTGATTGATAAACAAGCATAGACTAAACTTACTGCGTAAGAATTATGCAAAGAGGCTTTGGTAATCTATGAGTAAAGAATTAAAGTTTTTGGTGATTGATGATGATGATACTGTACAAAGCATTGTTTCGGCTTTCATCAACCGCTATTTGGAAGAAAAGAATTTAACTGGCACAATCAAACGTGTGACTGATCCTGTACAAGGGTTATTTATACTCAACACACACGGCAATGAGTATGATGCTATCCTTTTGGATGTTCGACTACCCAAACTAACAGGTGATGAAATTTACAATAGTCTTATTTCATTAGAACAAGATTTCGTCAAACGTATCATGTTTGTCACAGGTTATGCCAATGACTTACTTGCTCGTTTCCCAGGTTTAGAGCTGAATATTTTAAACAAACCTTTTCGCTACCAAGATTTATCAGCACGTATTGATGAGCTGCTTAAATTAGACTAAGTGCCATCTGACACACACAAAAAATTACTTACCAGTACTTCTGAGCTCAAGCTTTCTATTGTTTTCGCAATCATTGCGACAATCATTGTGTGCGCGGCTGCTACTTGGAGCATCTTTTTCTCAAAGCCTATAAAACCTAGCCCTCCCATTACACTCAATAACCAAAGTGTATCCATCACTGAAAAACCCAAAGGCTTGCAGCAGTCTGCCACGCATACATCACGCACACAAAACACAAAAGTGTCACACAACAACAAAATAGTTGTACCTAGTCATAACAAAGTTCTTATCGGTAAGGGTAATTTTTTTGTGCAAGTAGGAGCCTTTAAAGAAGTTGTACGCGCCAGAACAACCTATGAAAAAATGCGTAAAACATATAAACGTGCGCAAATCATGCCTAAATCAGGTTATTATGCCATATGGGTCGGCCCTGTTCGCAGTAAAAGAGAGGCTGAAACCCTACAAAAACAAATTTTAAAACGTTATAACATCAAAGGTTTCATCACTTCTGAAAAGTAAGAAATAAAGGATGCCACCTGAGCTGGACTGATTCGCAACGCGACAATACTTCGCTGCCGCTGCTTCCTTCCGGACCTGACGGGGTTCACAAAGATTATCCGTGCGAGGCCCAACCCAGATGACAACTGGTGTCATTGCTAGTAATAACTATCGCTTAGCAATGAAAACTGGTTTATCATTCATTTAAAACTACACTAATCTATGGCGGAGAGAGAGGGATTCGAACCCTCGGTACATTGCTGTACACACGCTTTCCAAGCGTGCTCATTCGGCCACTCTGACATCTCTCCAATCAGTGCATCAATATAAGTTTGCGGCACTGTAGCGTCTCTTAACATAGTATCAAGTTTTGAGATAAATCTGCGATAGAGTTAATACTTTACTTTACTGATCATTATTGCATAGGTTACTCATAACCTATTTGGAGAACACCATACCATGCAAACAGCTGATGCAAAAAATATTCCCTTTGCCTCCCTTTCAACATTTTTACCCAAAGAAACGGTTCAAATGTTACGGACCCATACTGGTGACTTACCGCAAGACTTAGCCTTTGAAGAACAAATGACCATATTATTTAGTGATATGCGTGGTTTCACCGCGTTAAGCGAGCAATATAAACCTCGCGATGTTTACCAAACCATTAATACTAGCCTTGCTCTACAAACCAAAATTATTCACGAGTTTGGTGGTAGTGTTAATAAATTCTTAGGTGATGGTGTATTGGCTTGCTTTTCTGGTGAAAACCGAAGTAACCGTGCTTTCAAATGCGTACAAAAGCTATTACTTGCCTTAGAAGAGCTGGATAAAAACCCTAGGTATTTACCGTGCCATGTTGGCTTTGGTTTAAATGATGGTCTCGTACTGTTTGGTTTAATGGGTGATAACACAAGGCGTGAGTTTACTGTGATTGGTGACACGGTTAACACTGCCGCACGTTTATGTGGTATCGCAGAGCCATTTAAAGCTTTGATGACAGAAAACTTTATTCGCAACATTACCGATGAAAGCATTAAAGAAGAGTATGCTTTTGTCGAAAAAGCTCTTTTTAAAGGAAAACGAGATGCGATTCGTGTATATGCCATCTGTGTTTAACAACTATGTATAGAGACCTACGATGTTATTCACATATTTTAGTGCGCAGCTATCAACATTTTTCACGCACACAAAGTATGCAATTTGCGGCTTCATTAAGTTATTCAACCCTGCTGTCTATTGTCCCTTTAACTGTGTTCTTGGTTTACCTTTCCTTACAAATAGAAATGTTCTCAGACTTATTTGTACAAGCTAAAGAGCAAGTTTTTACCCAATTATTACCCACAAGCCAAGCATCCATTGAAGCATATTTAACAAACGCATCACAAAACATCACATCTTTTTCATATTTTTCTCTATTTATCATTTTCCTGTCTGTTTTATGGTTATCGCTGGGTATAGAAAAAGCCTTTAACCATATTTGGCAAGTGAAAACACCCCGTCACCTTCTTCTACGTTTGCCTGCACATGCCATTCTTTGGTTTTTTGCACCTTTCTTTATCATTATATCTATAATGGTTAGCACTTGGCTCACATCATTACCCTACTTGAGTAGTATCCACCACCAGGTTCCAATATTTTCTTATCTTACGCCTTGGGCAACTGCATCCCTTGCTTTATTCTTATTATACTTCTTTGTGCCAAACATCCAAGTGCGCGCTAAAGGCTCTTTTATTTCATCCCTATTCGTCGCAACACTTTTTGAACTAAGCAAGTGGCTATTTTCCTTATATATCACAAAAATAGCCATGTATGAAAAAATATATGGCGTACTAGCAGCCCTCCCCATTTTCATGCTTTGGTTATATATCACATGGCTTATCGTACTTTGGGGTGTTTCACTCAATGTTACACTACAAACAACAATTCAACCCGAACGAGGTCAAACTGAATAATCTTCGCTAAGAGTCTGTCAGGCTTAAACGATTGTAGCGAAAATGCATGAGATTATGCTGGTTTTCAAATGGGTTTGAGGCGAATAGCATCGCTATTTAACGAAAATCCAGATGAAAACCGACCAATATTCATGCGTTTGCAGCCAGTTGCTTTAAGTCTGGCAGACTCTTAGAGTGCGAAGCATGGCACAACAACATCATTTTTTCGCAATCGTATTACCAGGTCTTGAACGTATCGCTGCCCGCGAACTCAAAGACCTATCCGCACATGACATTAACATTGAATATGGCGGTATTAGTTTTACTGGAACCATGCAACTACTGCATCGTATCAACATCAGAAGCCGTGTAATCACACGTGTTTTGATGCGGCTACGCACCTTTCGTAGTATGACATTGGAAGGGTTAAAGCATGACCTTGAAAAAGTAGCTTGGCATTTATTCTTCAATGAACACAGCCAACTTGAAGTCGATGTTCATACCCATCGCTCGCGGCTTAATCACTCCGATGAAATTGCCGAGTTCGCCAAACAAACCATAGAACGGCTACTACCTAAGATAGGAAAAAACAAAGCTGAATCCGACAAAAAACATATCCAAACCCTACATATTCGGCTTGATAACAACCGTGGGACATTAAGTTTAGACACATCAGGTGAACGCCTTGATCGCCGTGGTTACCGCTTAGAATCGGGCAAAGCCCCTATTCGCGAAACACTTGCATCCGCAATTTTACAGTGGACACAATGGCAACCCGAGCAAACCTTGCTTACTCCCATGTGTGGCTCGGGAACCTTTGCTATTGAAGCTGCAATGATGGCGACACAACGCGCACCCAACCTTAACCACGACTTCGCATGCCTACACTGGCCATCATTGAAAGAAAAAGACTTTTCTAAAGTAGTAGAACGATGCCAACAGATGGTCAAAGATACAAAACCTCTCATTTTGGCTTCAGACATTAATGAAAGTGCCATCAATATTACACGGAACAATGCGAAACGCGTGCAACTTGATGGGCTTATCACAACCAGCATCATGGATATACATCAACTGCAAAAACCAGAAACAAGCAATGGAGGTTTATTACTACTCAACCCTCCCTACGGCATGCGTATTGGCGAACAACAGAAAACCTTATCCCTTTGGCATGATATTGGTTTACGCATACGCGAGAAATTTGCAGAAGATGAAACATGGAAGACTGTAATTGTCTGCCCTGACAGCACACATGAAAAAGCCTTGAACCTTAAAATCAAACGACGCTTGCAGGTCATGCATGGCGGCAATAAAGTTACTATACTTCAAGCTTAATAGCTGTTCGAGAGGGTATATGAAACGTAAAACATCATTTTTCCATTCATCTTGGTTGGTACTTATTGCACCCCTACTCGCTTTTCCTTTGATGATAAACATCAGAGTATTCCCTTTTGTTGCTCCCAATGAAGAGCCCAAATGGGCAATACTAACCCTTTGTTTCCTCTGGATGGGTTTAGCAACAGCTTGGTTGTGGTTCAAACGCTCTTCACCACTGCTTATTCCAAAACCTACGCTGACTAGCTTGGCATTGCTTTTATACATTCTGATTCTTGCTACTGGTATTTTTATCGCTCCAAACATGACTGAAGGTATGATTCGCTTTGCCTTTTGGTTTTTTTGTATCAGTATTTTACTGCTAAGCATATGGGCAACACGTCATGAACCCAAATGGATGAATAGGTTGGTTTGGAGCTTATCTATAGGCTCCTTCATTTTTTCAATTCGTTATTGGGAAAGTTACTTCTTAGACTATGGTAAACCCAATTATAATATTCATGTCTTATTTTCACCCATTGGACATGTGAATTTCACTGGTGATGTACTCATCATATTGCTACCCATGCTAATTTGGATACTTGCAAGCCATAACAATACTATTTTACGTGTACTCAACTGGTTTTCAGTAACAACGCTTGCGACTATTTTATTGGTAGCTAGCTCTAGGGGTGCGTTGGGAGGGCTATTTATTGCCGCGATCATCGCCTTGCTTGTTTTCATCAAACATCACAAACACCTGCTAAAGCACAAAAAAGAATATACTACGCCAAGCTTGCTTATTGGCAGTACTTTTATCATATCACTACTGATTTACAATGCGTTACCTTATCATTACAGAGACCTAGCCCGTGTTTCAGCAAGCGCAGGGCAAGTGGCTAGCGAAAGTGGCAAAATCATTCTAACACCTCACGCATTACAACCACCTTTGGTTGATATGTGGGTAGAGTTGTCTCCTCTTTTGGGTGCGCGAACGCCTATTTTTGCAGCAACGACAGCCATGACCTTAGATAGTCCCATATTAGGACAAGGCACAGGTAATTTCGCATGGGTTTACCCCAATTATAGTAACCGTTACCCTGATTTCAGAGACCCATTAAGTAGTGCGCGTACTTTTACGACCAACCCGCATAATGTCGTACTACAAATTGCTTCACAAAATGGTATTCCTGCCATGCTTCTTTTTATGGGCTTGTTATTATTTTTTTGGTTTCGTTTATTTAAAGCATCTTGGCAGCAATGGAATGTACAATATATCACAGGGTTAGCTGCAGTCTCAGCCGTACTTTTTGATGCTATGTTTAACCATGTCTTTTTTAACCCTGCAAGCATGTTTGTTTTTGCTCTACTTGCTGGCACTTGGTGGGGCTTATTACCTAACCAACAGAAAAAAACATTCCAAGTTCAACCTAAAGCATTAAGTATTCTTACTGTTGCCACTGTTATTTTACTCTGCATATGGCCTACACGCTGGCTTATTTCAGAATGGTATGTTGGTCAAGCGATGGCACATATGCGGCAACCTGCACAAGAAGCACAATTCTATCAAAAAGCGTACGCTTGGGACGATGAAAACTTCCGTGCTGTATTTGGCATGGGGCAAGTTGCATACAAACAAAAGAATTATACGCTCAGTGCCAAGTATTTTGAGGAATTCCAAACATTTTACCCCTACAACCCACCTGCACTAAATATGCTTGGTGCAGCATACATGAGCACAGGTCAGTTTAAAAAAGCAGAAGTGATATTTGAACAAGCCTTAAAAATCTACCCTGGATTTACTATGGTTGAACAAAATCTACAGCGTGTACGAATGATTTTACAGCAACGCAAACGTCAAAACAGCACAGTTCAACCATAGAAACTAGACAAACCTATAAAGCTGTGTAATTTGCTCAAATATAACTGTGTTATTATTTACTTAGCAAGACCAACAAGGGGAGAACTATGAAGCAATATATTGGTATCACTATACTCGCAATGTTTATTTTATCTGGTTGCCAAAGCATCAGCGATAAAGAACTTGAAGTACTGCAAGCGCGTGCTGCAAAAGCAGAACAACTACA
>JALUWH010000211.1 GCA_027019685.1 Ghiorsea sp.
ATGATCCCAAATTATTTCAGTGCCAAAACGCTCGGCTTGGGCTTTGAAATCTTCCATCATTTCAGGGCCTTGAACGCCATCTTTGTAACCAGGGTAGTTATCCACATCCGTTGTTGTGGTGAGTTGCCCACCTGGCTGAATACCTTGAATAATTACAGGTTTAAGGTTGGCACGTGCTGCGTAAATTGCGGCAGTATAACCCGCAGGGCCAGAGCCTAGAATAATAAGATGATGATGTTGAGGTGCATTGCTCATGATAAGTTAACCTTGATATGAATTTACTGGTTGCGAAGGGTACACAAAACCGAAGTGATTTGAACCGCAACTTTACTTTTTAATTAATCGAAAAGATGGCGTAGTTTATAACCTAAGCTACCAACAAGTCCACGGTCTGTTGGTGATACTTCATATAGCGTGCTTACACCAACACCTTTCAGTGTTAAGTTGCGAGGAGAACCAATCACAATATCATCGGAGTAGTCTCTAATTTTAGTATGAATGAGCCCGTAAACAATTTCATCAATCAATACTTGATTGGTGCGAGCAATACCTTCAATTCTTGCGCCTTTATCCATGGCATGCCCAATATAATCAACACTAGGACCAGGGATTTCTTTCACATAACCGCAAGTGATACCAATGCGGCAATCCATTTTACCCACGATTTTTTTCAGCTTCTTACGTTCGCCATCTAGGCTGCTGGTCATCAGCATAGCAGCAAGCACAGCATCAATAGCCGTTTCAAATACAGCCATAACACCATCACCTAAACGTTTGACCACTACACCATTGTTGCGTTCGATGGCCTGTTCACAAATATCACAAAACATGCGGTTGCGCATAAAACCTTTGGTATGTCCCATCTCACGTTTGTATTGGGTGGAGCCGACCAAGTCTGTAAACATAATACATTTGTATTGGTCAGGCGTAGTTGCAATCACATTAGCAACGTCTTCAATAATTTCATCAAAATTGATAGGTGTGGTATCGAGTTTGTTTGAAGAACGTTTGGCAGCAAGGGTAGGTAATATTGCAGTTTCACCATTGGCAATCATTTCTATGGTTGAGTCATGCTCTAAAGCCTGCTGAATTTCATCTGCTTGGCTGGGTTGATTGGGTTTTAGTTCCTTTACCACATGATGTTTATTGTGTTTAGCCATGATTCTTTCTCCCCAGTCATTACAACCACAGTTGCTTCAAATGCACAGTATGGTTTCATTCAAGACCAAGAATAAATGTAACCTACCGCACAACTTTGTGCAACTGAGCTTAACAAAAAAGTGGTTATGCTTGAATAATGATTGATGCAGCCTTTAAACCATCAACAGCGGCACTAACAATGCCACCCGCATATCCAGCACCTTCACCTACAGGGTATAAACCACGCAAAGATGTGGATTGTAAGCTTTTATCGCGGGTAATGCGCACAGGAGAGCTGGTGCGCGACTCTACAGCTAACATATTGGCATGTTCGGAAACAAAGCCATGCATTTTTCGGTCAAAGGCTTGCAGCCCTTCTGA
>JALUWH010000212.1 GCA_027019685.1 Ghiorsea sp.
CCTGGCATGTTTGAGGTGATGTATGGCTCGCTAAATATTATGCAAGACAGGATTACGCGAAGTCGTTTGGCAGGCGATCCTGCCGATGTAATATTAGAACCAAGGCTTGGGCATATTGGTTTAATGGATTATGATAAAGCTGAAGATGCGATAGCAGAAGGTAGGGCAAGTGTGGAAAGGTTAAAGCCGCAGTTATTGGAGCTTGTGGGTTAAATTATTCCATATCCTCAAAAAACCACTGCATATCGCTTAAATCATGGGCGATGGGTGCTTGGGGTAAGTTACGAATCACTTCTTGACCATAACGCTTGCTATGCAATCGAGAATCTAAAATCGCAATGGCACCACGGTCTGATGTGGAACGAATTAAGCGCCCTGCACCTTGTCTGAGCACTGCAATGGCTTCAGGCAACTGAATATCCATAAAACCATTGCCACCTTGTGCCTCGCAATGCTTGGTGCGTTCTTTAAGCAATACATCAGTAGGTGGTGCAAAAGGGATTTTATCAATAATAACGAGTGATAATGTTTCGCCTGGTACATCCACACCTTCCCAAAAACTACGTGTGCCACACAAAATGGAGTGTTTATCTTTGCGAAATGCTTCGAGAATCATGTCGCGACTACCACTTTCACCTTGTACCAAGACTTGCCAAGGTAATGCTTGCTGTAAATGAGTGGCATAAGTTCTTAAAGCATAATGGGAAGTGAATAAAACAAATGCCCTGCCACGAGATGTTCGTAATAATGCTTCAATTTCGCTTTGCATGACTTGTTGGTAGTTCTGAGCTCTAGGGTCAGGGATATGCTTGGGTAAATAGAGCATGGCTTGTTGTTGATAATCAAAAGGTGAGGGGTGGTAACTTTCTTCTGCTAGTTCTTGGCTTAGCCCTAAACGGGCACGGTTGTAATCAAACTTGTCGGATACTCGAAGTGTTGCCGATAACAGAATAAAAGAAGCTTCACGCTCCCATAAATGATGGGTTAATACAGGTCCTGTTTGTATCGGGGCAGAGATATATTGTTTTCTGTCGTCTTTGCCTTCTTCCCATACGACATAGCCATCTTGTGGGCTGAGGATTTGTTGCATTTCTTCAAAAATCAGGGTGGCACGCTCAACCATTTTGAGCATATCATCATGGCGTTCTTCTCGTGAAATCGCGATATCTAACAAGGCTTCCCAATCATTTTTAATGGTTTTAAGGTCTTTCTCTGCCCATTGGGTAATCACTTCTGCACCAAGCTTACGAACTCGTTCTTTTAAATCAGCCTCATCACCAAGGGTATCAAGCACAGCTTGCATATCATTGACCCAATAAATCAATTTATTGCGTGATAACTGAATACCAAATTGGCGGCTTGCCAAATCTGGTAAACTATGTGCCTCATCAAGCACATAGGTATCAAATATAGGCAAAACCTCGCCAAAATCACCTGATTTAAGCGAAGCATCGGCAAGCAATAAGCTGTGGTTGGCAATGACAATATCAGCTTGTTGTGCCTTTTGCCGTGCTTTCATCAGTGGGCATTGCTTGTAATGTTCACATTTGCTACCTGTGCACTGATCTGCAGTTGCGGTCACCAATGAACCAACACCTTTTTCAAACACATCAAAGTTTAAGGCGGATAAATCACCATCGGTTGTTGTTTCTGACCACTTGGCAACTTTAAGCAGTGATTTCTTTGCCCATATTTCTTGTTGGTTGCTGACCAAGTGCATATTAAGGCGTTGCGGACAGTAATAATTGCTCCGTCCTTTGAGTAAGGCAACCTTGCGGCGTACACCCAAGGCATCTTGTACAGCGGGTAAATCACGAAACATCAGTTGGTCTTGCAAAGCTTTGGTGTGCGTGGAAATCAGTACCTTATCGGATGAGCGCAAAGCAGGAATAAGATAAGCCAGCGTTTTCCCCGTTCCTGTTTCAGCTTCGGCAATCAATATGGTTTGCTGTTCCATGGTTGTACTTATTTTTGCTGCCAAATCCACTTGTTCTTGACGATAGCTATAGCCTTGAAGCCCTTGGGCTAAAGAAGATTTACTATCAAAGTCTGCGTGGACTTGTGCAATAAAAGAAGTTTCGATAATAAACTCAGCTAACTATGATTGTGTGAGTCGGGTCAAAGCTTCACGGTATTTATCTGCAGTTTTTTGCATCACTTCTTCATCAACTTCAGGTGCAGGTGCTGTTTTATCCCAGTCTTGTGTTTCTAACCAATCGCGAATGATTTGTTTATCAAAGCTTGGTGGGCTTATACCAAGTTGATAAGTAGCCGCATCCCAAAAGCGAGAAGAATCAGGGGTTAAAACTTCATCAATGAGGGTGAGTGTGCCATTTTCATCCAAACCAAATTCAAACTTGGTATCAGCAATAATGATACCTTTTTGCAAAGCATAGGCTGCGGCTTCTGTATAGAGTTGAAGGCTTATATCGCGAATTTGGGTGGCAAGCTCTGTGCCGATAATGTCACACATGGTTTCAAAATTGATGTTTTCGTCATGTTCACCTACATCTGCTTTGGTGGACGGGGTGAAAATAGGTTCAGGTAGCTTGTCGGCAAGTTTTAAACCTTGAGGCAGTTTGATGCCACAGACAGAACCTTGCTTTTGATATTCTTTCCAACCCGAACCAATCAAATAACCACGAACAATAGCTTCAATAGGTAAAGGTTTGAGACGTTTGACCACCAAAGCACGACTACGCACGCGTTCACGTTCATTGGCATCAGGGATAGCATTATCTAAGTTTAAATTGGAAACTTGGTTGGGAATGATATGTTCAAGTTTATGAAACCAAAAGTCAGAAACCTGATTTAATATTTCGCCTTTTTGGGGTACTGGTGATGGCAGTATAACATCAAATGCAGACAGACGGTCTGTAGTAACAATTAACAGGTGCTGATTGTCAACCGCATACATATCACGAACTTTACCACTGTGTAAAAGTTTTAAACTTTGAATATCTGCATGCAATAATGTTTTGGGGCTACTCATATGGTTTCTCACTATGGTGATAAAATTAATCGCGAAACGTGCCATAGTGAGCTTAAAGCGACAAGCATTGTACTTTTTTGTGTTGGTGGCAGAGCTATAAATGAAAGATGCATTGTTTATTGTAATCACTTTAAATTTATATGGTTAAGTCCTCAGGAGTGTTGTAAACATTATATTTTCTTATGTTTTTTTGTAGTTTCATGTGTCCAAAACCACTTTTTTTGGTTGCATATTGTATGGCTTGTTCGCATAGTTTACACCTTGCCACACAGGGATGTGAGTTTGAAGGCATTGGAGAGTTTATGTATAAGTTTGTACTGATGATTGGTTTAGTGGTATCCATGAGTATGTTATCTGTGGATCATACCTCTGTTGGTATAGCTCAGGTGCAAGCCGCGGATAATATGGCTCAAGTACGTTTGATTTTGAAAAAACTTCGCGGTTCTATGGCAAGCATGAAAGATTTTGATGATCTTGAAGCTGCAGGTATGGACAAAGCAGATGTGGATAAATTGCGCAGAGCAATGAAGTCAAAAATAAAACAAATGACGACGGATGCTGTAGATTTAATTACTGCATTATAGATTTGCTCTTTAGCACTATATAAGGTGCTTCATTAGTGGGATTTTTTTGTTAGGGTTCGCGTATAATTTATAAGTGAGTAAAGCAAGTGGGCAGACATTGTATCTGCCCACTTGTTTGCTTGGATTTAGGTTAACAAGATTAAGACTTACGAGGTTAGACCATATGCCACGTCGCAATGATATTCAAACCATTATGATTCTAGGAGCTGGGCCGATTGTGATTGGCCAAGCTTGTGAGTTTGATTATTCTGGGGTTCAGGCGTGTAAAGCTCTGAAAGAAGAAGGTTTTAGAGTTGTACTGGTGAACTCAAACCCAGCAACCATTATGACAGACCCAGAGTTTGCTGATGCAACTTATATCGAGCCTGTAACTTGGGAAGTTGTCGAAAAAATTATCGAAAAAGAACGTCCTGATGCAATTTTACCAACCATGGGTGGGCAAACAGCATTAAACTGTGCCTTGTCATTGAACAAACACGGTGTTTTAGAGAAATACAATGTGCAACTGATTGGTGCGCAACCCGATGCTATTGATAAAGCTGAAGATAGAGAGCGCTTTAAACGGGCTATGGATAGCATTGGTTTGGAAATGGCGCGTGGTGGTTTTGCACACTCTATGCAGGAAGCACGAGACTTGGCTGATGATATTGGCTACCCGATTATTATCCGCCCATCATTCACTTTAGGTGGTTCAGGTGGTGGTATTGCTTACAATCCAGAAGAATTTGAACAAATTGCAGGTTCGGGGTTGGATGCTTCACCAACCGATGAGATTTTAGTTGAAGAATCGATTATTGGCTGGAAAGAATATGAAATGGAAGTAATGCGCGATCATGCAGACAACTGTGTGATTATTTGCTCCATTGAAAACTTTGATGCCATGGGTGTTCATACAGGTGATTCGATTACAGTTGCCCCAGCGCAGACCTTAACCGATAAAGAATACCAAAAAATGCGTGATGCATCGATTGCCATTCTACGTGAAATTGGTGTGGAAACAGGTGGTTCAAATGTTCAGTTTGCGGTAAACCCTGAAGACGGACGTTTGATTGTGATTGAGATGAACCCGCGTGTATCGCGCTCTTCAGCACTTGCCTCTAAAGCTACGGGTTTCCCGATTGCTAAGATTGCTGCCAAGTTGGCAGTGGGTTATACACTTGATGAAATCCCCAATGATATTACAGGTGAAACCTTTGCTGCCTTTGAACCAAGCATTGATTATGTGGTGACCAAGTTGCCACGTTTTGCCTTTGAGAAATTTGAAGGTGCAGATACGCGCTTAACCACGCAAATGAAGTCTGTGGGTGAAGTGATGGCGATTGGTCGCACATTTACGGAGTCTTTAGGTAAAGCCATGCGTGGTTTGGAAGTAGATTCTTGTGGTTTTGATAAGTCTGTGCCTGATGATGTGGATGCCAAGGTTTTCTTGCAAGAGAAGTTAGCTGTGCCTGGTGCAGACCGTTTATGGTGGATGGGCGAAGCACTTCGCGCTGGCTGGAGTGAAGATAAAGTTTTTGATGTCACAAAAATCGACCCTTGGTTTATCCGTGAGTTGTCCGTTGTGATTGCTTTGGAGCAAGCTTTGGCAGGGCGTGATGTGACAAGCTTGAGTAAAGCGGAATGGAAACAAGCCAAACGTGAAGGTTTGTCTGATCAACGTTTGGCGATGTTGTTGGCTAGTGATGAGGCTACAGTTCGTGAAACACGTTCGGCTTTGGGTGTGAAACCAGTGTTTAAACGTGTGGACACATGTGCTGCAGAGTTTGTTGCTAAAACACCATATATGTATTCAACTTATGAAGAAGAGTGTGAATCTGAACCCACAGACAAGAAAAAAATCATGGTGCTTGGTGGTGGTCCTAACCGTATTGGGCAAGGTATTGAATTTGACTACTGCTGTGTACATGCAGCATTTGCTTGCTCTGAAGATGGTTTTGAAACCATTATGGTCAACTGCAACCCTGAAACCGTTTCTACTGATTATGACACATCTGACAGACTGTATTTTGAGCCGTTAACCTTTGAAGATGTGATGGCGATTGTTGATGTTGAAAAACCATACGGTGTGATTGTTCAGTTTGGTGGGCAAACACCATTAAAACTTGCTGAATCTTTGCAGCAAGCAGGTGTACCGATTATTGGAACAAGCCCCGATATGATTGATTTGGCAGAAGATAGAGAGCGTTTTCAAGCCTTGTTGCATGATTTGAAATTGCTGCAACCTGAAAATGGCACTGCACGCTCCACAGAAGAAGCCGTGCAAGTGGCTAAAGACGTGGGTTATCCTGTTGTTGTTCGCCCATCTTATGTATTGGGTGGTCGTGCCATGCAAATTGTACGCGATGAAAAAGGTTTGTTACGTTATATGAATGAAGCGGTGCAAGCTTCACCTGATCACCCTGTATTGTTGGATAGATTTTTAAACCAAGCCATTGAATTGGATGTGGATGCATTGTGTGATGGCAACCGTGTGGTGATTGGTGGCATTATGGAACATATTGAAGAAGCAGGTGTTCATTCGGGTGACTCTTCTTGTTGTTTGCCACCACACTCAATATCACAAAAAATTATTGATGAAGTAACACGCCAAACCAAAGCTTTGGGAATGGCACTCAATGTATCTGGGCTGATGAATATTCAGTTTGCACTTCAAGGTGAGACGCTTTATGTCCTAGAAGTGAATCCTAGAGCTTCGCGTACAGTTCCATTTGTATCTAAGGCGACTGGTGTGCCATTGGCGAAGATGGCAGCGCGTATTATGTCGGGTCAAACTTTGGATGATTTGGGTATTGATGAAATCAAACAACCCAAAACATTCAAGTCGGTTAAAGAAGCGGTGTTCCCTTTTGTGAAGTTCCGTGGTGTTGACCCACTTTTAAGCCCTGAAATGAAATCAACAGGTGAAGTTATGGGGCTTGCTAAGCATTTCCCAGCAGCGTTTGCTAAAGCACAATTGGGTGGAGGCTCTCGTTTACCTAAACAAGGTACTGCTTTTGTTTCTGTGCGTGAGGCAGATAAACATCGCGTGGTAGAGTTGTCTACAAACTTGGTGAAAGCTGGTTTTGAGCTTTTGACCACTGAAGGTACGGGTACCGTATTGGATGCAGCAAATGTGCCCAATACACGTGTTGCAAAGGTGACCGATGGTGTACGACCACATATTGTTGATAAATTACTTTCCGACGAAATTGATTTTATCGTTAACACAACCGAAGGGGAACGTGCGATTGCCGATTCAAAATCGATTCGTCAGGCAGCGTTAGACCGTGGAATTGTATATTTTACTACGGTTGCAGGTGGTCTTGCGGCAGCAGAATCTATGGTTGATGGTTCGGATGTCACAGCAGTAAAAAGTATTCAAGATTACCATAAAGACGAGGTGGCATAATGGAACGTGTTCCAATGACCCAAGAGGGTGCCGATGCTATGCGTAAAGAATTGGCAATTATGAAAGGTGAGAAACGTCACCATATCATTGCGGCAATTGAAGAAGCATTAGCCCATGGCGATTTATCCGAAAATGCGGAATATCATGCGGCTAAAGAAGAGCAGGGTATGAATGAAGCGCGCATTAAATTAATGGAAGGCAAGCTTGGACGTGCGCAAATTATCGACCCTAAAACGATTGAATCTGACCGTATTGTGTTTGGTGCAACAGTAAAGTTGATTGATTTGGATACGGATAAAGAAATCACATACAAAATTGTGGGTGAGGATGAAGCCAAAATCGAAAATGGTACGATTTCGATTACATCGCCTATTGCCAGAGCTTTGATTGGTAAAGAAGAAGGTGATATGGCAACCGTTCGTGCGCCTGGTGGCGATAGAGAATTAGAAATTGTTGAGATTATCTATCAATAATGATGCATAAAGGCAAAGGTATTCATTATGCAGGGCTAAAGCTAAGTTTGGCGCTTGTGTTGGGGCTTTTACTGGTGCCTGCTTATGTGGTTGCTCCAGTGTTGTTTGCAGAGCTTGAATCAATGCAAGCAGGGCTTATTGCTGGAAAAATTTTTCATGTGGCTAACCTTGCTATTCTTATTCTTTTGGTGTCTGCGCTGTTGTTTAGCTATCGCATTCAAGTGAAAAAATCGACTTGGTATATCTTAGGTTTGCTTGTGCTTATGGTAGCGATTAATGCCTTTGGTGTGACTGGTATGATGAGTATGATTAAAGCCGAAGCAGGTGATATTTCAGCACTGGAAAGTGATGACCCGCTGCGATGGGCTTTTGCCTTTTGGCATGGTATTGGCAGTATATTGCAGTTAATAAGCAGTATTTTTACAGTTGTTTTGGTGATGCGAAATCATTGTTCGCACAATAAAGCAGAAGAGGCAGAAGTTTAAAAATGCGCTCAGTGTTGGCATGGTTTGATAAACAACTCGAAGACACTGAGTTAATGATGCTGCTGGCATTTTTACTGCTTGTTTTTGTTCTTTTGGGTTTGTTTGGCTCTATTTTAGCTCCAGCTTTGGTTGCCATTGCTTTGGCATATGTTTTGGATGGCATTGTATCGCTTTTGGTATCATGCAAACTGCCAAGGTTATTGGCTGTTATTCTTGTTGGTATTGGTGCTTTATTGGCTGTTTTGTTTGCTATGCTTGCTGTTGTTCCTGTTTTATCCGATCAGGTTGGGTTGTTGGTTTCCAAAGTACCACAATATGTTCAACTTTTAAAAGATACTGTGCATGACCTACAACAGCGTTATCCGACTGGTTTAAATGCTGATTATTTACAGCAATCGATTGCTTCTGGTGCAGAAAAAGTACAAGAGTGGGGCGGTTTGATTTTGTCCAAGTCTTTGGCATCCATTCCGAATGTCATTGCTTTGGGTGTTTATGTGTTTCTTGTGCCTGTATTGGTGTTTTTCTTACTTAAAGATAAGCAACGTATTCAATCTTGGGCGCAACAATTTCTACCTAAAAAACGTACCCTTTTAACTCGTGTTTGGGGTGAGTTAGATGTACAAATGGGCAATTATATCCGTGGTCGCTTTTGGGAATCATCCATGGTTGGTTTTGTGATGTGGATTGTCTATGTGATGATGGGGCATGAGTATGCACTATTGCTTGCCGTGCTCACAGGTATCTCGGTTTGGATTCCATTTGTTGGTGCTGCGGTTGTCACCATCCCAGTTGTGTTATTATCTTACTTCCAATGGGGCTGGACAGATATGGCGATGTACAGCCTATTGGCATACGCGATTATTCAACTTATTGATGCCAATATTGTGATTCCTTGGCTATTTTCAGAAGTGGTGAACCTTCATCCGATTGCTATTATTGTTGCTGTATTAGTATTTGGTAGTTTTTGGGGTGTTGTCGGGGTATTCTTTGCGATTCCATTGGCTGCCTTAGTGCAGTCTGTGTTGGTGATTATCGCAGAACGAACCAAACAATCAGCATCTTCTTAAGTTTTGCGGAATAAACTTTCACGGTAATGTTTT